>CAZHFE010000058.1:0-11537 GCA_964532055.1 uncultured Kaistella sp.
TGTGTCCGTTTTTTGCGTTTTCGCAAATCAATCTCAAAGTTTTAGACGAAGACGGGACACCTGTTTCTCAAGCCGCCGTTTCTTATAACAATCAAAGTTTTACTACCGATAATAACGGTTTTGTAAAAATACCGATTGCAGATTCGGAGCAGACTTTGACTGTGGAAAAAGAAAGTTTCAAAGGTTTTACCAAAAATATAAAACCTACTCCTAAAGTTCAGAATGTCAATATTTTATTTGTGAAGTCTGAAAGAATATCAGAAATACAGGAAGTTGTTTTTCAGAAAAAGGGGAAACCGAAAGTTACGGATTTAACCTCAATGGAAATTTCTACCAAACAAGCGCAGCAAGTGGCTTCACTTTCGGGCGGTGTAGAAGGACTTTTGAAAACTTTACCGTCGGTAAATTCCAACACAGAACTCTCATCTCAATACATGGTAAGAGGTGGAAATTATGACGAAAATCTCATCTACATCAACGATATTGAAATTTACCGTCCGTTTCTCATCAGAAATTCTTTGCAGGAGGGAATGAGCATTATCAATCCCGATATGGTTCAGGCGATTAATTTTTCTCCGGGTGGTTTTGAAGCGAAATACGGCGACAAAATGTCTTCTGCGCTCAATATCTATTACAGAACTCCTGAAAAATTTGAACTTTCTGGCGAAGCGAGTTTGCTTGGCGGTCGTCTTTCCGCAGGATTTGCTTCTAAGAATAAAAAATTTACCGCATTGTTTTCCGGAAGATATAGAAATACCAATCTGGTTCTCAATACGCTGAATGAAGATACCGATTTTAATCCGCAATATTTTGACTTTCAGTCTTATATCAATTATAAGTTCAATGAAAAATGGGATATGTCTTTCATCGGATATTGGAGCAAAAATGATTATCAAATGCAGCCGAAAGTGCGTGAAGTGGAATTCGGTAGTGTATTAATGCCTTTGAAACTGAGCGTTTTTTATAACGGACAAGAAGACGACCAATACAAAAATATGATGGGAACTGTTTCCATTAATTATAAACCCAACAAAAAATGGAGGTTTACTTTAGATAATTTCGGTTACCAAAATAGAGAAAGAGAATATTACACAATTGCTTCTGCATATATGCTGCAAACTTTCAATCCGGAAACCGGCGAACCAATTGTTTCTTATGATGTAGGCGGACAAATAGATCATGCTAGAAATGATTTATTGGTAAGAACTTTCGGGACGCAGTTTAAAGCACGATTTTCACCTGATGTCAATACAGATTTTGAAGCAGGTTTCAAATTTGAAAAAGAAGATCTGAAAGATTTTACTAATGAGTGGCAACTCGTAGATTCATTGGGATACAATTCTCCGAGAGATTGGACAAATCCCGGAACTTTAGACGCTTCACAGCTTCGTTTGCGGTATAATATTTCGGGAGCAAACCACATTCAGCCGACAAGAATTTCGGGTTATGCACAGTTTTCTAAAAAGTTTTATTGGGGTGATAACAGAGTTTTCATGAATGCAGGTATTCGTGCTTCTCATTGGGATTTTAATAATGAAACCATATTTTCACCGAGAGCACAATTTGCTATAAAACCGAATTGGGATATGGATATGCTCTTTAAACTTTCCGGCGGAGTTTATTATCAAGCGCCTTTCTACAAAGAGATTAAAGATTTAGACGGTACATTTAATCCTAATATCAAATCGCAACGTTCGATTCAGGTGATTGCTTCAAACGAATACGAATTCCGAATGGTTGAGCGACCGTTTAAACTGACCACAGAATTATATTATAAGAAGATGGATAATTTAATCCCTTATTATTTAGATAATGTGAGAATAAGATATTCTGGGCAAAATAATTCCGAAGGTTATGCTTACGGAATTGATACAAGATTGTTCGGTGAATTTGTTCCGGGTGTAGATTCATGGGTTTCTGCAAGTTATGCAAGAGTTTATGAAAATATTGACGGACAAGGTTATTTGCCGCGACCAACCGATCCGCGTTTCAGATTTTCTATGTTTTATCAGGATTATATGCCAAAATTCCCATCAATGCGTGTGAATCTTACTTTGGTGTATGCAAACGGACTTCCTTCGGGAACACCGGTTTCTCTTGACCAAAACGGTAAACCAGATTTTGAAGCACCATATAAATTTCAAAAATCTTTGGCATCATACAAAAGAGTTGATATAGGGCTTTCTAAAATTTTTATCGACCAAAAAGACAATAAAGTAAGCGGTGGTTTTTGGAGTAATTTCAAAGAACTTACTTTGGGAGTGCAGATTTTCAATGCGTTCAACATCAGCAATACCGTTGCAAATCAGTGGGTAACAGATGTTAATTCTGGGTATAATTATCCGGTTCCGGTACGATTGACAGGACGGTTTTTTAATGTGAAATTAGATTTTAAACTTTAGTCCAGAATTTCTGCAATTTCATTACAAAGCCATTCCAACATTTCTAAATCTTCATCAGTAAAAGGATTTAGCGTGTGAGAATCAATATCGATTTGTCCCACATTTTTGCCGTTTTTGATGATAGGAACTACAATTTCGGCTTTCGTATCTATAGAACAACTCAGATAATTATCCTGCTCATGAACATTGGGAACTACGAAAGATTTGTTTGATACTGCAACTTGTCCGCAAATGCCTTTACCAAAAGGAATTATAGTGTGGTCTGTTTCTGCACCAGTATATGGTCCCAAAATCAGTTCTTCTTTATCACCGTTTCTGAAATAAAAACCTGTCCAGTTGAAATATGAAATTTCCTGATCAAGTAACTGACAGATTTTCTGTAATTTATCGTTGGTAGATTGGTTCGGGCTTTCAAGAATTGATGATAGCCGTTTTTTGATTTCAGACATTTTTATGGTTTTAATTTAAGGATTTTCAGCAGAAGACTTTACTATGAAAATTCTTTCAGTTTTACTTCTTCTTTATAGCCAAACATTCCACGTTCTTTTATCATTTCGGCAACACCAGAAGGAACCTGTGTTTCCCAACCTTCGGTATGATTGGCGATTTTTGCCAAAATTTCTCGTGAGTAGATTTCAGAAAAATCGGGATTATAATTTTGAATATCAACAATCCTTTTATTCAGTTTAAAATATTTGTAAAGTTCTTTCAAATTATCCTGCACTTTCAGGTTGTTTGAAGTAAGCAATTCGCTGGTTTCTGGGGCTTTGTAAGGATAGAGATAAACTCGCATGTCTTGTCTGAAAAACTTACCGAACGCTTCCAGAATTCCGCCGGAAAGATTTTTGTAATAATTCTCATCGAAAACATCGAGCAGGTTGTTTACGCCCATTGCAACCCCGATTTTTCCTCCGGTATAATTTGCAAAATAATCGATAAGACGGTAATATTCAGAGAAGTTTGAGATGATTACGGTATAACCCAGTTTCGCCAAAACATCAACTCTGTCGAGGAAATCTCTTTCATCGATATCACCTGAAGCTCTTAGATTTGCAATGGTAATTTCAAAAAGTACTTCGGTTTCTTCTTCGGTACATTGCCAATCTTTTTTAAACATTTCCAAACCTTTCACAAACATATCGGTATTTACCAAAGTTACAGGTCTGAAACTACCGCGTACTGCAAAAATATTTTTCTTGTACAAAATATCTGCGGGAAGCATATTGTTTCCTTCGGAATTGAAAATCACAGCGACGGTCATTCCGTTTTTTACCAGTTGCAAACTCATCAATCTGTTGTCAACATATGCAAAATCGGGTCCGCTGAAATCAATCATGTCAATTTCGACATTGTCTTTAGAAATATCGTCGTACAAAGATTCAATCAGTTTTCTGGGATTATCGGAATAGTTAAAAGCACCATAAATTAAATTCACACCCAAACTTCCCAAAGTTTCCTGCTGAAGTGTGGCATCATTTTCATTGAATTTTACATGAAGCACTATCTCGTTATAGCTTTCATTTTCATCTAACTGAAAACGCAACCCAACCCAACCGTGTCCTTTCATGGTCTTGTCGAAATTGATGGTGGTTACCGTATTTGCATAGGAAAAGAATTTCCTTCCGGGATTGTTTTCTCGTGAAAGCCGTTCCTCAATTAATGACACTTCATAGCGCAGCATTTTTCGCAAACGGTTTTGCGTAACATATCTGTTTTTGGTTTCTTTTCCGTAAATGGCGTCGCTGAAATCTTTATCATAAGCAGACATTGCTTTTGCAATGGTTCGCGATGCACCACCTGCACGGAAAAAATGCCGTACTGTTTCTTGTCCTGCTCCTATTTCTGCAAAAGTTCCGTAGATATCAGCATCTAAATTAATTGCTAATGCTTTTTGTTTTGGTGTTAATTTCTGATCAGCCACTATGTGAATAATTTGGTGTAAAAATACTGATTATTGAGGAAATATGTCACTTTTTCCAACTGAAATTACAATGGTACAGATAAATAAATTTTAAGGATTGAAAAAAATCATCGCCAAAAATTCTTAAAACAAAAAATAAATTCCGATTTTTGAAATCTTGAATTTAAACCTTAAATAAGACAAAATTAATGGAGAAAAATATTTTAGATTGTGTGATTATCGGTTCTGGTCCGTCAGGATTTACGGCAGCGATTTATGCAGCGAGAGCAGATTTGAAACCTGAACTTTACACAGGATTAGAACCAGGAGGACAATTAACTACCACTACAGAAGTAGATAATTTCCCAGGATATCCGGACGGAATTACCGGTCCCCAAATGATGATGGAGTTGCAGAAACAAGCCGAAAGATTTGACACCAAAGTACATTATGAAATGATTACCAAAGCAGAATTTTCTGATGTAAAAGCAGGAATTCATAAACTTTGGGCAGGAAAAAAAGAGATTCTTGCAAAATCGGTGATTATCTCAACAGGAGCAACTGCAAAATATCTCGGTCTTGATGACGAGAAAAAATATTCCGGAGGCGGCGTTTCTGCATGTGCAACCTGCGACGGATTTTTCTATAAAGGTAAAGATGTAATTGTAGTCGGAGCAGGAGATACTGCAGCAGAAGAAGCAACCTATCTTGCAAAATTATGTTCTAAAGTTACTATGCTTGTTAGAAAAGGGGAGTTTCGTGCTTCTAAAGCAATGATTCACCGTGTTGAAAGTACACCGAATATCGAAGTGAAATTCTACCACGAACTCATCGGAATTGAAGGTGAAAACAGTTTGGTAGAAAGAGCAGTAGTTATCAATAATCAAACCCAAGAAACTTCTAAAATTGATGTTCACGGAATTTTCATCGCTATCGGACATCAACCGAATACCGAAATTTTTAAAGGGCAGATTGATTTAGATGAAAACGGATACATCATCACAGAAAAGGGTTCCTCCCGTACCAATCTTCCGGGAGTTTTCGCAGCAGGTGATGTTCAAGATCATATCTATAGACAAGCGATTACAGCAGCAGGAAGCGGCTGTATGTCTGCAATGGATGCGGAAAAATATTTAGCGGAATTATAGTAAAAAGAGATTTAGAAGTTGGAAGCACAAAGTTAAACTTGCAACCTGCACCTTGAATCTGAACCCTAAAATAATTGAAATGAGAAGTTTACTATACATATTTTTTGGTGGTGGAATTGGGAGTATTTTGCGATTTCTGATTTCTAATTACACCCAAAAATGGTGGAATATCAACAATTTTCCAATGGGAACTTTTGTGGTAAATATTACTGCATGCTTTGTGATAGGGATTCTTTCAGCAATTTTTATTAAAGTAGATAACTCCCTGAAATATTTATTGATAACAGGACTTTGCGGAGGGTATTCAACTTTTTCTACCTTTTCGGCAGAGAATTATTCACTTTGGCAAAATGGTGATTTCGGAATTTTGATATTGTATATCTTTCTGAGTATAATCATAGGTTTACTTGCCGTTTTCTTTGGCTTTCAGTTGATGAAAAACTAATTTTTTCTTTTGAAAATTAACTGTTTAAAAGAAAAACCATAAAATTATTTGGTCAGAATTTAAAAGCGTTTTATATTTGCACCACTCAAAAACAGAAAATCTGTTTTTAGAGGGAGAAATGGCAGAGTGGTCGATTGCGGCAGTCTTGAAAACTGTTGACTGTAACAGGTCCGGGGGTTCGAATCCCTCTTTCTCCGCATATCAATTTAAGCCGTTTATTTTTAACGGGTTACATTTTTAAAACACACAAAATAGTAAAAAGTAGTAAGATTTTAATTCTTGTTCTCAACGCCTGTAAGCACCTTTAGAACAATGAAAAATAAAAATCTTGAAGCGAAAATTTACATTCCTAAGAATATAGATGGATTGTATTATGTCTATATTTACGATAAATCCACTCAAAAAATAATTCAAAAGTATTATAAGGGGATAAATGTGTATGTTGAATCTGAAGAAAGATTCGAGGCAGCACAAGACTTGCAACAAGCATTTAATCTCAAATTAAAAACAGGGTGGCTTCCGAAAGTCGGAGAAGTTCTTATTACTCCTATCGGTATAAAAGAAGCATTTGAGGAATCAATAAAAAATATGAAAGGAAAAGTGTCAAAAAATACACACGATGCTTATTCCTGTACCACACGTTTTTTTATTCAGGCGGTTGAAGCACTGGGATACTCTAAACTACCATCTAATAGATTTTCACGAGCATACGCAAAGAAGTGTCTTGATTGGATTGTAAAAGATAGGAAATGGTCTAATTCTGCATATAATAAAAATTTGGTATATATTCGTTCCGTCTTTTCTGAAATAATTGAAATGGAAAGGGCGGAAATAAATCCTTTTCGAGAAATCAAAAGTCTTAGAACCGAAAAAACACCTGCAAACATTCCTCCTACAGATGAAGAAATGAAGTTGATTTGCGATGAATTAAAGGCGAAAAACTACGGATTCTATATTTATTATATGTTGATATATTATTGCGGAATTCGACCTGATGAAGTGCGGCTGTTACAGGTTAAGCATTTGGATTTACAGAATAAATTAATCAGGGTAAAAGCATCGAGTGCAAAATCAAGAAAATACAGAGAAGTTCCGATGATTGGTAACACCTATGAACTTCTGAAATCCTGCGAAAATATTAATCCTGAATATTACGTTTTTGGAACGTGGGTATCAAATGGAGGGCGGCACTCTCAAAAAAATTGGTTTTCACCGAATCCATACCCCATAAGCGATGATACACCAAACCGTCAATGGAAAGAATTAATAAAGGACGGTCTTGGAATTGATAAAAATCTTTACTCAGGCAAACATAAAGGAGCAGACGATAAAAGAGAATCCGGAATCCCGATTAAAACCATTTGCGAGATTTTTGGGCATTCTGAAACGAAAATGACGGAAAGATATATGCACTCTCTAAAAATGGAGCGTTTTGAAGAAGCGAGGAAAGTGAAAATGAAAGTGTTTTAATTTATCCAATCCATTACAATTTCAATTAATTTTGCTATCCCTATGAAAATGTTGATAATTCTGATTATCAATTCACTAATTTTTTGACAATTGTCATTTTGCTTTTTTTTACTTTTCATAATGATTTATTTTTCAGCAAAAATGCAAACCTTTTTTTTTAGTCAGTATAATAATAATTGATAACTTAAATTAATTTATTAAACTATTTGTACATTATTGATTTACTATAATAAAAAATTAGTAACTTAGCCCCATAAAATGTTATGGACAAGGATTACATCAAAGCAACTGAAATTTGGATTGAACAAGCAAAAAATCAAATCGAACAATCCAAAGAAAACAAAAAGTACTTAGAAAATAGAATTCGACTCGAACAAAAAGAATTGGATTTTATTAATGAAAATATTGCATTTTCTGAAAAATGGATTGAAAAAACAGAAAAGGAAATGGAAACCTATAAATCAGAAAATTCGTAACTGAAAAATAAAAATTTAATAGTGGCAGCACCGAAAGGAAATCAGTTTTGGAAACTTAGAAGTAAGCATGGTAGGGATAAACTATTTTCTACCCCTAAAATTCTTTGGGAAGAATCTTGCAATTATTTCCAATGGGTTGATGAAAACCCCTTAATAGAAATAGTCATTGAAAAAAAGAAAGTAAATGGCATAGGGGATAAAATAGTTAAGGAACAACTGCCTAAAATGAGACCCTACACACTTCACGGACTTTGTTTGTATTTAGATTGTTCTACATCTTATTTCAGGGAATTTAAAAGTTCAGAAAGAGGAAAAGATAAAGATTTTATGGCGGTCATTACGCGTATAGAAGAAATTGTCTACAATCAAAAGTTTGAGGGTGCTTCATCAGGGTTTTTTAATGCGAATATAATTTCTCGTGATTTAGGATTGATTGATAAAAAAGAAACTGAACTTAAAGGCGGTTTAAATATTCCAAATTTACCGGACATTGGAAAACGAAAATAAATATAAATATTCAAGGGCTTATTATAAAATCCTTGAATTAATTACTTCAAATCCAAATGAAGATGTTTTCGTTATTCGTGGTGGTCAAGGAGCATCTAAAACAATTTCAATTCTCGAATTAATTATCCAATCTTTATTGAGTAGCGAAAAGGAGGCAACTATCTTGTCTTCCGAATTATCAAAAATGAAAAAAACGGTAATTCGGGATTATAAAAAAATTTGTAAAGACTGGGGTGTAATTCAAAATGAGAATGATTTTAATAAAACGGAAAGCAAACACGAATATCTTAATGGAAGTTATTTAGATTTTCTCGGTGCAGATGTTAATGATGTCGGTAAGGGTTTTAGGCGTGATATTTTATATATCAACGAAGCCGATAAAATGGATATTGATAAGGCAGTTCAATTTATTTCAAGGGCAGGATTGACAATTATTGATTATAATCCGGACAGGATATTTTGGGGTGATGATTATATCAATGAAAACAATTTTTTAAATCTCACTTTTGAGGATAATGAATATCTATCTGAAAGTGAAGTAAAATCAATATTAGAATACAAAACCAAAGGGTTCTATAATCCCGATTTGCCATATCCCGAAATCTTTGATGAGGGAAACATTAAAAATAAATATTGGGCGAATAAATGGCGTGTATATGGTCTTGGTTTAGTCGGTTCGTTAGATGGTTTAATTATTTCAGAATTTACAATAATTGAAGAAATTCCGACAAACGTAGAATTGCTTGGATATGGTACAGACTTCGGAAAAGGAGGTGCAGACCCAACTACAACAATAGCATTTTATTATTATGATGGTAATATTATTTGGGACGAGTTAATTTATCAAAGTCGGTTAAGGGATTCTGAACATATTGATTTGCTAAAAAAACAGAAAGTAAATTCATCATTGAAGAATTTTTGCGACAATTCAGAGCCGTCAAAAATAAAGGAATTAGTGTTGGGTGGGTTTAAAAATTCAGTTGGCGAAAAAAAAGAAACAATCGATTATGGTACTGATTTAATAAATGAGAAGCCATTAATGGTTACTCGCAGAAGCAAAAATATTATCACAGAACTTCAAAGTTATACTTATGATGAAAATGGAAATCCAGTTGATAAGTATAATCATACAATAGATGCTGCACGGTATTTTTATGTAGGAAAATTCGGAGCAAATGCAAAGAAAAAAATTTCTTACAAAATTTCATAAAAATAATGTACATCATAGATATACTTTGATTAAATTTGCTGAAATGAATTTACTTTTTTGGAAAAAAACCCCAAGCAGACCAATTCCAAATGAAGATGTGGAGTTTGATATTTCAGAAATAAATATGTCAGAATTGAATTTGATGTTAAAATTTGGTCAAGCATCAAATCAAATTGGGTATTATGAAAGCAAACCATTGATAGAACTTCCTTACGGAATGGTTAAAATTCAAGTTCCTGAATTATTAAAGAATGAAAATGTTTTAGAGGCGGTTGATGAGATAATGAGATTTCAATTTAATGACTTTGATATTTCAAAAGTAAGCGGAAATGAGATAATTTATTTTCTGCTTTGGATAAAAGAGCAATTAGACCGGATAAATAAGATTGAGAATCAGTTTTTGCAGACAGACCCCGAACCGGAAATGTTGGCAGCCGGATTGATGAGGTTGAATGAATTTGGTGAAGATGTAACTATAGATGCACTTGCAAAAGGAAATATTTTGGAATATGAGAAAATAAAGCAAATCCCATATTTCGAGGTTTACAAAAAATTGAAATTAGATAAAACTCAAAGAGATATTGAAAAAAAATATAACAAAATTTTAGAAGAAAAAAACAGGACAAAATAAATTCAAAAATGGACATTATCAAATTTTTCAAAGATTTAGCAACAAAATGGAACGAACAAAAGAAATGCGGTTTTTGTTGGTCTTTTGAAGCACCATTGTCAGAATCCGGAATGAATGCTACAGAGATAAGTGAAGATTGCTGCATTCAATTATTTGTAACTGAATACGAAACCGATACAGGATATTCATATAACGAAAAAACTAACATTCCAAACGGAAAACATTGCGACCACATTTTTTCATTGTATGTAGTTAAACCGTCTAATCTTGGTATTAATACATTTTCAGAAATCAAAGGACACCCCATTTCTGAAAGTCTATGGGAAACGATTTTGAAACCCCTGAAAAATTGTATCGGTTGCGGAAATGAAATTGATTTGTGTGATATGGGATTTAACTTCAATATACTTCGTTGGAAAATGTCAGTAGTTAAATTCAAAGAAGATTGCAATTATGTAGGTTGGAAAATTATTGGAGTTTTCAGAGAAAATATAAACTTATAAAATTGAAATAATATGGAAATTGAGAAAGAAAAAATTATTAAAACACAACCGGTAATGATTAGTGAAGGTTTGCCAAAATCAAAAACTTCATCAAAAATTTTAGCGGGATTCATTACCGGAATAATCCTCACATTATTGGGTTCACCATTCATAGCAATAGGAATCGGCATTGGATATTTAATTTGGAAATGAAATGTTTTTTAAACCGGAAGAAGTTGAAGCCATTTTGCTGAAAGTTATTGACCTTTTTTTGATTCCACGATTTCGGGAATTAAGAATGAACGCCACCGGAGAATGGTTGAATACTTTAGGTGTTGAAGCGTTGGGAGATTCTGGAGTAATCAAAGGTCGGCAATATTCAGAGCAATTAGCAAAAGGGCGATTACCGGGAAAAAAACCACCGATTAAACCGCTCCAAAAATGGGCAATGGCAAAATTCGGTGCAGACGAAAAAAGAGCGTTGGGTATTGCGTATGCAGTTGCTCAAAAAATTGAAAAAGAGGGAACAACGCATTATAAAAAAGGAGGAACTGATTTGATTGAAATATTGGAATCTCCGAAAGTAATTGAGTTTATTCAAAATGAACTAGGTGTAATTGCTCAATCGAGAATTACAGAACAATTAATTAGAAACGCAGAAGAAATCTTATTATGATTATCAACGGACTTGAAAACGATTATTACTTATCGCAAAATGATATTTGGATTTCCGTCAATGGATTTTCAAACCCAATTTCGGTATTAAAATTAACGGTGAAAAATTTAACCAATGGAAAAACATTACCTGCTTTTCAACTTTCACCATCTCCCAATAATGATTTTGCTTTCAATATTTGTACTGTTAT
>CAZHFE010000059.1:0-11441 GCA_964532055.1 uncultured Kaistella sp.
GAAAATTAAAACGATTGTGATTTGACTTTTGATGTTTTTCATTATCTAAAAAATGGTGTGGAACAAAAATACGATTTTTAAACCTTAAACTCAGAAAATTTATTGGCACACATCTTGAAACATTGGTTTTATTAAACTTTAAATACTATTAAAATGAAAAACTTTTTTACATTATTGCTTTTTGCAATGACAGCGTTGGTTGCAATAAGCTGCAATAGAGAACCGGACAATATTGTGCTTGAAGACAGTGACACTTATCCTGTGATGAAAGATATAACCGGGACTTTCAATGTGGGAAATTCTTATGCCATCAGTCAGGGGATTACCATTTCTTCAACCGATGTGGTTTTGGTTTACCGCGATATCAATTCTAATACTTCTGCACCTGCAGTTTGGCAGATGATTCCCAAAACGGAATATTTGAGCGGAGGAAGAGAACTAGATTACAACTTCCTTTTCAATACTTCTAAAGTTGAGATTTACACCGATTCCAATTTTGATCCGGCAACAATGTCTCCTACCGAAACAGCGACATGGCTAATTAACCAGCGGTTCAGAGTAGTACTGATTCCGGCATCAATGGGAAGAAATGCCAATTTAGATTACAATGATTATCAAAGCGTAATTCGTTATTACAACATAAAAGATAAACCGTAACCGACCCTCATTCAAAACCAACTATACCTTTATTCAAAGTCCGCTTGTTTTTTTCGGCGGATTTTTTCTTTGCAGATTTCAGGTATTTTGTAAATTTACTCCTTACAAATTCTAAAAAAATGAGTGTTCACATTGCTGCCCAAAAAGGAGAAATCGCAAAAACTGTTTTACAACCGGGAGATCCGCTCCGTGCAAAATATATTGCAAAAAATTTTTTAACCGATGTAAAACTGGTGAGTAAAACTAGAAATATTTTTTATTTTACGGGTTTTTACAAGGGAAAAGAAATTTCAGTAGGAGCGAGCGGAATGGGAGTTCCGAGTATCGGGATTTATTCTTATGAGCTTTTTACGGAATACGATGTGGAAACCATTATCAGAATCGGAACTTGCGGTGCTTATACAACGAATTTGAAATTGTTTGATATTCTGAATGTGAAACACGCAGCAAGTGAATCTACTTATGCCAAATTTGCATGGGGAATTGAAGACGAAATTATCTCGCATCAAGGAAATGTTTTCCAGCGAATTAATGAAACTTCCGAAAGTTTGTCTTTGAATATCACTCCTACAAATATTCATACGAGTGATATTTTCTACCGTAAAGATACTGCAATTCCCGCTGTTGCAGAAAAATACAATTGTACTGCCGTAGAAATGGAAGCATTTGCACTTTTTGCCAACGCTCAATATTTAGGAAAAAATGCGGCAACGATTCTCACGGTTTCAGATGTGATACGTACGCATGAGCAAATTTCCGCAGACGAAAGAGAAACGGCTTTGAAAACAATGATGCATCTCGCTTTGGAAACCGCAATAAAGTTATAGGAAAATGTTTAAAACTGATAACCTAAACCAAGAATTAAGAAACTTGGTCGGCTGTCGTAATTAATTGTTTTTGCAGGATTACCTACAACAATAGCAGTATAAGTTCTTTGGTCTTTGCTTAATGCACCTTCATAGCGCGCAGTAATAATCAGTTTGCTGATTTGTGCCTGTGCTCCGATTTGATAACCCACCGTGAAATTACTTGTTGCATTTTCTTTAAAATCTTTATAGGTATTTTCTGCCGCAAGATTATAAGAAGCAACAGGACCGAGATAAATTCCCAGCATTTCGCCCAGAATATTGTAACCCAAAAGTACTGGAACATCTATACGGTTGCTTTTTGCTGCTAATTCTGTATTAGAGTTGGGTTCGGTAAATTCTGTTTTAAAAGAGGTGTAATAAATTTCCGGCATCAAAAATAAAGAAGTAGGCAAATCTATTTTTGCGGAAAGTCCCACATTAAACCCCGTATTGTTTTTACCGGATTTGTCATAAGCATTGATTGCCGCAGCAGAAACATCTTTCCATGATGATGAAGCAGTGGGGAACAATAAGTTCACTTTTGCCGCTAATTTCACTTGAGCAGTTGCAAATACTGCCGTTCCGACGAGTAGTATACTAAAAATCTTTTTCATTTTCCTGGGGTTTTGTGATGATATTTTCTATTGATGTCTTTTTTGTTTCGAGGAAATACCCTCTCAATTCTTTAAATAATTCTGAAGAATAAACGAAATCTATAAGGTTTTTGTTGTCTGCGTTAATTAAAACATCTTTACTTCCTTCCCATTCCTTTATTCCCAAACGAAGATATACAATTTTCTCGCCAATTGTCATTACAGAGTTCATATCGTGTGAATTGATGATGGTTGTAGTATTGTATTCCTTAGTGATTTCCAATAGTAAATCGTCGATAACATTAGAAGTGTATGGATCAAGTCCGGAGTTGGGTTCGTCGCAGAAAAGATATTTCGGGTTGTTTACAATAGCTCTTGCAATCGCAACGCGTTTTTGCATTCCGCCGGAAATTTCAGATGGGTATTTTTTGTTGGCGTCTTCCAGGTGAACTCTTCCGATAACATCTGAAACCCGACGTTTCTTTTCACGAAAAGTAAGATTGGTAAACATATCCAAAGGAAAGGTAATATTTTCTTCCACCGTCATCGAATCAAAAAGAGCACTTCCCTGAAAAACCGTTCCAATTTCTGAGCGGAGTTCTTGTTTTTCTTCACGGTTCATTTTATTGATGTCTCTTCCGTCAAAAAGGATTTCGCCCGATGTCGGCTGATACACATTCAGGAGTGATTTTAGGAAAACTGTTTTTCCCGAACCGCTTTGTCCGATGATGAGGTTTACTTTACCACTTTCCAGCGTAGTAGAAATACCTTTCAGAACTTCCACATCATCAAAACTTTTCTTTAAATTTTTTACTTCTATCATCAGCTGAGAAACATTTGGGTTAAAAGAAGATTGGTAATGATGATTGACACAATAGTCCAAACAACGGCTTGTGTACTTGCACGACCTACTTCCAGCGAACCACCTTTTACATTATATCCGAAATACGCAGGAATGGTCGCAATCAAAAAAGCAAAAACCACCGTTTTGAAAAATGCATACCAAATGAAATGATTCGGCATATACATTTGGATTCCGGTAATATAGTCGGCTTTGCTCCAGCTTCCGGTTGCTGTTCCGGCGAGATAACCGCCCCAAATTCCGAAGGCGATACTAATGGCAATCAACAGCGGATTGAAAATCATACTCGCCAAAATCTTAGGAAAAATGAGAAAATTGGGAGAATTAACCCCCATAATATCCAAAGCGTCAATTTGTTCGGTAACACGCATTGTACCAATACTCGATGCTATATAAGAACCTACTTTTCCTGCGAGAATTACCGAGATAATCGTAGGTGCAAATTCCAGAATCAGCACTACTTTTGTGGCATATCCTACATAAGGATTGGGAATAGGGAATTTTGACGCACTGAAATTATTGTACATTTGAATGGCAACAACTGCTCCCACAAAAACGGAAGTAAACAGCACCAAACCAAACGAATTCACGCCTAAATCATTAATCTCGCGCATAAAAAGTTTGAAGAAAACCGAAGGTTTCTGCGGTCGTTTTATGGTTTTAAAGAGAAGAATAAAATATGCGCCAACCTGGCTCAAGAGGTTTTTTAACATTCTGCTAAATTAGTGTTTTTTTCTTTTTACCAATAGAAATTACCGAGCATTTTTGTCGCCGCTGATAACTAGAAAAATCGTTTTTAAAATGATGACAAAATCCAAACTTAAACTCCAATTTTTCACATAAAACGCATCTGCCAAAATTCTTTTATGCATTTCAATGTCCATATTTCCGTTATCACCACGAAGTCCGTTTACCTGAGCTAGCCCTGTAACTCCTGGCTTTACCAAACTTCTCACCGTGTAACGCCCGATTTTCAGTTTATAAAAATCATCAACCAAAAGCATGTGCGGACGAGGACCGACAACAGACATCTCACCGAGGATTACATTGACAAACTGCGGCAATTCGTCCATGCTTGTTTTTCTGAGAAATTTTCCGATTTTGGTAATGCGCTCATCATTTTCTTCGGTGGTTTTATTTGCAGAGTCTCCATTCAAATACATGGTTCTGAGCTTTATACAATTAAAAACTTCATCGTGAAAACCATATCTTTTCTGCAAAAAGAAAACGGGACCCTTGCTGTCTATTTTTATCAGAACAGCAAGAATAGGAATCAGCCAACTGCAAATAAAGAGCAGAACAATAACCGAAAATAGAATGTCGAAAGTTCTCTTGATGATGAAATTGGTTAAATAATCAAGCGGGAATTTTGAGCGGAGCATAATCGGCTGTGTTGCAATATATGCCAAATCATACT
This sequence comes from uncultured Kaistella sp., assembly GCA_964532055.1. Classification (GTDB taxonomy): domain Bacteria; phylum Bacteroidota; class Bacteroidia; order Flavobacteriales; family Weeksellaceae; genus Kaistella. The sequence continues at coordinate 4,378 of CAZHFE010000059.1, forward strand.
GAAAGAAATTATCCTGCACCACGCTCGGAATCAGCGATATACGAACTTTGTGTAAATCGGCGATCTTGAAAATTTCTCGCTCATCTTCTCGGTCTAAATAACCCGGTTCGTTGGTAAGGTATAAAGTGTGAATACCGTTTTGTTTCCAAAACATGGTGAGTTGATTAAAATCTATCCGTTTTTCCTGCGGATAATCATAAATTTTGAAACCATAGTCTTTTCTTTCGGAAAGAATATTTTTTAATATTTCTGAGGAAGAATCTCCGGAAAGAAACATCACATTCCGGTGGTTGATTCCCAATGTTCTTACGTATTTCAACCCGATAAACAAGATTGATTTTAAGATGAAAAGTGAAAAGAAAAGCGTGAATGCAATGAGAAAACGGTCTTCTTTCAGAAAATCATTGTTGCTGACTTTAGCCAAAAGAATCACCCCGAAAATGAAAATGAAAATATGGGTAATTAAACGTTCCAGATAAATGGTGTAGGTTAAGTTTCTGGCGATGGAGTAGAGCCGTGTTCTTCCGCTGAGTAAAATCCAGAAAAGGGTAAGTAAAAGAAGCGAAAGTCCATTTTGCTCCCAGATTTCCTTTTCATATTTAAACTCATTATTCCGTAGAAAAAAGAAAACAAAAACTGCCGCAATAACCAAGACGTCAAGCAAAATGAAGATGACCTTAAAATATCTGGAGTACCTTATTCTTTGCATAAAACCTTATTAACAGGGAGTAAATATAAAATAATTTAGGGAATATTCAAATATTTATGAGTTTGAACAGACGCTTGCCATTGTGGGTGCTCTAAAATAAAATCGGTAATTTTTGGGTACATTTCATCTCTTTTGCTCCACTCACTTTGCAGATAGAGTTTGCAGTTTTCGGTAACTTTTTCGGCTTGTTCTTCGGCAAATTTGAAATCGTGATTGTTAAAAATAATAACTTTCAGCTCATTAGCTTTTTTATAAATTTCTTCTTTGGGAAGTCCTGTTTTTTTTGGTGAAAGCGTAATCCAATCCAAAATCCCGCTCATCGGATATGCTCCGGAAGTTTCGATATGGATTTGACAGCCGAGTTGTTTTAGTTTTCGGGTTAAAATTTCCAGATTCCACATCAACGGCTCGCCACCGGTTAAAACAATGATTTTGCTGTATTTTGCTGCAGTTTCTGCAATTTCTTCGGCATTCATCAGTGGGTGCAAATCGGGATTCCAGCTTTCTTTAACATCGCACCAATGACAACCGACATCGCAACCACCCAATCTGATGAAATAGGCGGCTTTTCCGGTGTGTGCACCTTCACCTTGCAGGGTATAAAAATGTTCCATTACAGGAAGCATTTTGCCTTCGTTTAATAAAATTTGTTCTTCTTCTTTAGTCATTATAAACAGATGTTTTGTATGCTAAAATCGTGTTTTTCATCAGCATTGCTCTTGTCATTGGTCCTACTCCTCCCGGAACGGGAGTGATTGCTGCGGCTTTTTCTTTACAACTTTCAAAATCTACATCGCCTGCTAATTTGTATCCTTTTTCGGAGTGGTCTTCAACTCTGGTAATTCCTACATCAATGATGATTGCTCCTTTTTTTATCATATTTCCTTTCAGAAAATCCGGATCACCTAAAGCAGTAATTACAATATCTGCATTTTTTGTAAATTCCTCAATATGAGGCGTATAAGAGTGTGTAAGCGTTACCGTAGAATTTCCGGGAAAATCTTTTCTTCCCATCAAAATACTCATCGGTTTTCCTACAATGCGGCTTCTTCCGATAATCACACAGTGCTTTCCTTTAGTATCGATTTGATATCTTTCAAGAAGCGTTAAAATTCCGAATGGAGTTGCGGGTAAAAAGGTATCCATTTCCAGCGCCATTTTTCCGAAATTTTCGGGATGAAAACCATCGACGTCTTTTCTCGGGTCAATTGCCATGATGATTTTTTCCTGGTCAATCTGTTTTGGTAAAGGAAGTTGCACGATAAATCCGTCCACATCTTTGGATTTGTTCAGTTCGTTGATTTTTTCTAAAAGTTCAGCTTCGGAAACCATACTCGGAAATTTTATCAAAGAAGATTTAAAACCCACTTCTTCACAATCCTTTATTTTGTTGTTTACATAAGCGATACTTGCACCGTTGTTTCCCACGAGAATCGCGACCAGATGCGGTGCTCTTCTTTTGGATTTCAGTATTTTTTCTACTTCTGTTCTTATTTCCTTTTTTATTTCTTTGGAAACTTTTAGTCCGTCAAGAATTTGTGCCATTTTATTTATCTTTATTTTCTTTAAAATAATTCATCAATCCATTCGTGGAAGAATCATGTGAAGTTACAACATGTTGATTTTCAATCTCTGTTAAAATTTTTTCTGCCAAAACTTTCCCTAGTTCCACACCGAACTGGTCGAAGCTGAAAACATTCCAAATCACGCCCTGAACGAAAATTTTATGTTCATAAATTGCAATGAGCTGTCCTAATGAAAAAGGGGTTAATTCATTTATTAACAAAGAGTTAGTCGGGGTGTTTCCGTGGAAGCATTTGAAATTAACTAATCGCTTTATTTCATCTTCATTTTTTCCGGAATTGATGAGTTCTGCTCTTGCTTCTTCTTCGGTTTTCCCGAAAGCAAGTGCTTCGGTTTGTGCAAAAAAGTTTGCTAATAATTTTTCCTGATGGTCAGAAACGTCGTTACAGGATTTTACATAGCCAATAAAATCTGCCGGAATAAGTTCCGTTCCTTGATGAATCAACTGATAAAAAGCGTGTTGTCCGTTGGTTCCTGGTTCTCCCCAAATAATCGCTCCCGTTTCGTATTCCACAAACTCGCCGTTTCTATCGACACATTTTCCGTTGCTTTCCATATCGGCTTGCTGAAGATACGCCGGAAATCTATCTAGATATTGCGAATATGGCAAAATTGCATACGTTGCAGCATCATAAAAATTGCGATACCAAATTCCTAAAAGCGCCATTAAAACAGGGGTGTTTTCTCTGAAATCAGTGGTTTTAAAATGAATATCGGTTTCGTTTGCACCTCTCAATAACTGCTCAAAATTTTCAAAGCCCACACAAAGACAAATACTCAAACCGATTGCACTCCAAAGTGAATATCTTCCACCGACCCAATCCCAAAATTCAAAGATATTCTCTTCTGCAATTCCGAACACTTTAACTAATTGAATATTAGTTGATAAAGCCACAAAATGTTTTGCTACATCTTCTTGTTTTCCTGCTTTTAGAAACCATGATTTTGCAGATTCTGCATTAGTCATCGTTTCCTGTGTGGTGAAAGTTTTGGAGGCAATGATAAAAAGTGTAGTTTCGGGATTAAGATTTTTCAGCACTTCTGCAATATGATTTCCGTCAACATTAGAAACAAAATGTACATTTAATCTTGTTTTAAAATGTTTCAATGCAGAACAAACCATTACCGGTCCCAAATCTGAGCCGCCGATTCCTATATTTACTACATCGGTAATTTCTTTTCTTGAAAATCCTTTATGTTTACCAGAAATTACTTTTTCCGAAAAAGATTTCATTTGGTCGAGAACTTTGCGGATTTGCGGTTTTATGTTTTCGCCGTCAACTAAAATTTCTTGGTCTGAAAAATCCCGCAAAGCAGTATGCAAAACGGCTCTGTTTTCGGTTTCGTTGATTTTTTCACCGGAAAACATTCTTTTAATCGAAGATTTAAGTTCGCATTCTTCGGCTAAATTCAGCAATAAATTCAGTGTTTCACCGTCTATTAAATTTTTAGAAAAATCAAAAAGATAATTTTCTCTTTTTACCGAAAACTCATTGAAACGATTCGGATTATATTGAAAAAGAGTCCGCAAATCAAAATCGTTTTGTGCGAAATGTTCATTAAGAGCTTTCCAACTTTTGGTTTGTAACGGATTGATTTTAGGTAACATAAATTTTGTTTAAACGGTGCGTGTTGCAAATTGAGTGGTTGAAACGCTTTTGTTTCTAAAATGCAAATTTATGAAAAAAATAAGCGGCATGAACTTTAAGAAAGGTTAAGAAACGGATAATTTTGCGTTCTGATTTTTTATTTATATTTGATAAAATCTTTTTAAATGTTCATTCGTCTTATTTTTTTGTTCATCTGTGGTTTTGCGTTTTCTCAGGACAAAGATTGGGGAAAAGTTTCCCAAGAAGAAATCGATTTGAAAGATGTTACTTTTGAACCGGGAGCTGAAGCTGTAAAATTAAAAGATGTGGGTTTTCTGAAAGTATCGGATAATGGATATGAACTTGAAAAACATGAACGAATAAAGATTCTCTCAACAAACGGTTTCGTCCATGCACAGAGAAAATGGAGCTACAGAATCGACCGCAATAATGATGACGTAATTCTAAGAGATGCGCAAACGATTAATATTATCGACGGCAAAATTGTAATAACGCCGGTTGAGAAAAAAGACATTATTATAAGCAAAAATGATAATGTTGAAGAAATTATTATGGCTTTTCCAAATGTGCGGGTAGGTTCTATTATCGAATACAAAGTAAAAATATCAAGACCATATAATTTATTTTCTTCACCATGGCAATTCCAAGATGATATCCCTACAATTTTTTCTATACTATCTATTACAAGTACTGCTTATGCGGAATATACTATAATTCTAAACGGAGAAAAATTAACCCAAAAATATAAAAGAAAAAGAAAATATAATGATTGGGAATTAGAAAATATACCGAGTGATAAAGTTTTCAAGCACGTTTATAATGTTGAAGATTTCACAGAAAAACTAATGCTTCAATATAATAGTATGCGAATAAGTTCGGGATATTTCTCAAAAAATTCTTGGGGAGGTTTTAAAAAATTGGTGAATAAGGATATAGAAGAAAGCATAAAAAAAATAGAATTTCAAAAAATTGCCAATCAGATTAAAAACGGCTCTAACAAAAAGGAAACACTGGAAAATTGTATTCAATATCTTCGGGATTATTTTCGTTGGAACGGATATTTAAGTTTTCTGACAGACAATCTGAAAAAAGAATTTTTACAAACCAAAACGGGGAATTCTTCCGATTTCAATATTCTTTTAAGAGAGATTCTGAAACTCAAAAATATTAAATCTGAATTAGCGATAAACAGTTTGCGCTCAAACGGACAAATTATTGTTGCTTATCCTGCTTTTTCAAAATTACAAACGCTTGTAAACATTGTGGAAACAGATAACGGCGAAAAACTGATGATAGATGCCGCAACATCTGATCCCGAAAATATTCGTTTTCTATCGCTGAATTTTTTTAACCACATTGTTTTGGGATTAGATTATCCTGGAGAAACTTTTCTGGAAGTTTCACCGTCGCTTTCGGAATTTATTTCACAGCAATCGCTTGAAATAAAAGGCGAAAATTCGGTATTGCAAATTGATGACCGTGCTAAAGGATATTTTAATACAGAACCTTTTAGAAGAGAAAATTTTTATGTTTTTTCTGGAGCTAAAAGCAGCGAACCCCCAAAACAAACTTTAAATGAATGGAAAACGGAAAAGCAGATTGTAACATTTGAAAACCCGAATAATTCAATACTCATCACAGAAAATCCGTTTACAAAAACAATGAGTGAGTTATCGGTTGCCGATAAAAGAAATTATCCGATTGCATTAAATTTTCCTTTTCTTTCAACGGTGCAGCTCAAAAGTAAACTGCCAGAAAATTATACTTTTAAAACTGAAAATTTCAATCAAAAAATCAGTGCATTTGGAGGGAATTTACAATATGTTCAATCCGAAGAAAATATTGACAATGAAATGGTAATAACTTGGTCATTATTACTAAACAAAATCTTTTTTCAAACCAATGAAATTGCAGAATACAATAAATTTATTAATGATGTTACAGCAGTAATCTCAAAAGCAGCGGTGATTAAAAAGAAGTAAGGATTACTGAATTTTTGATTATCTTTTTCAGATAAATTTTAAACCCGAATTTAGATTTTAGACTTTTTTAAACATAAAATCTCATTTCTCGTAATTTTGATTTCGTGGGTTTTGCTTCGGAAAAATTTGCCGTTTTCTGCGGAAATTACTTTTTCGATTTCAACACCAGAAAACCCCAATTTTCTGATGATTTCAGCAATAATAAAAAAATCTTTTTCTAAAAGTTTCTCCTTGTCAAGAACAAATTCATCTTCATTTCCGTTTTTCAGGATTTCTTTGAAACTGTTTTCCACAGCGGTTTGTATAAAATGGTTTGCAGATTTTAAATAAAATAACGAATCACTAAACTGTGATAAAAAATCCGGAAAACATTCGACAATTTCGGGTGCGATTTTGTTTCTGATTTTGTTTCGCAGATAATCGTTTTTTTGATTCGACAAATCTTCCCGGAATTCAATTTTATTTTCTTTGGCAAAATCATAAATTTCGTCTTTAGAAAAATTCAGCAGCGCACGAATAATGTTGTTTTCATTTTCGGGAATTCCACTCAAACCTTTTATTCCCGAACCGCGCGAAAGATTGATGAGAAACGTTTCAAGCTGGTCGTTTAAATGATGTGCTGTAACTAAATATTCAATATTTTCTTCGGCTTGAACTTTCCTGAAAAAATCGTAACGTAAATTTCTCGCCCAAAGCTGAACGGAATTTTCGGGTTTTTTATCTTTCGCGGAAACTTCATACAAATGAAATTTAATATCGTTTTTTTTGCAAAAATCTTCCACCAGTTTTTGGTCGTCATCAGAATCTTTTCCTCTCAGTTTATAGTTGATATGAGCAATTTCAAATTTCAAATTATACATTTCAAATAACCAAGCCAAAACCATAGAATCTGCACCTCCGCTTACTGCCAAAAGATATTTTCTCTCCCGAAAGTTTTCGGAAAGATGAGATAAATGCTGTTCAAAAGTTTTTTGGTTAAGCAAATTTTAAGGAATTTTTAGCAAAGATAATTCTTCTGTTTAAAATGAATTTTCTACTTTTGATTCAATAAAATGTAAACAATATGAATTTAGCAAAAATCTCAGCCGTTGGATTAATGGCAATAGTAATGACTTCTTGCGTAAGTCAGAAGCAGTATGATGCGATGAAATTGAACTACGACCAATGTATTACCAATAT
>CAZHFE010000060.1:0-11375 GCA_964532055.1 uncultured Kaistella sp.
GATAATTTGAGAAATTTTTCCTTTAATTTGGTTTGCCATTGCTAAATTTTTTCGTGTGTGCAAATATAAGGAAAGTTCGCAAATCTGCAATTGCTCAAAAAGAAGATTTTTATCATAATTTTTTAGCGGGTTTACTTCATACTATTTATCCAAATACAATTTCTCACATTTATTATTCTGCTTACGAGAAATCTTATTCTAAAACGGTTTACAGAATTAAAAGTACACCGATTTATCAAACCTATTTCCACCGCATTTATCTATGATGACGAAAACCGAAAAACTGCTCATCAAATCTTATGAAACAAACTCAAAAAATCCTGTTTTCTGCCACGGCTTATGCTGATGTTTTTGCCGTTAAGCATGATGACTTCACCACCTGTTCCGCGAATGTATTGTCTAACATATCTGAGATTCACAAGAAAAGATTTTCCCGGACGGAAAAAAGAAGGATGATCTGAAAGTACTTCTTCAAAAAGAGATAGATTTTTGCTCACCACATGCTGGTCATTGTTTTTCATAATAATGGTTGAGTAACTTCCGCTGCCTTCTATGTAAACGATTTCGTCGAGTTTCACAAAAATCAGTCCTTCCTGTACAGACAGAGCAATGGTATCTTGAAGATTGCCGCCCGAAAACTGATAAACATTGCCAATCTGACTTTTACCCGATTCTATCTGGTTGGATTTGTATTTTTCCAGCACCTGTTCTATATCTTCCGTTGAAATTGGCTTTAAGAGATAATCCAACGCATTCATTTTCAATGCTTTTATGGCATATTGGTCATAAGCTGTGGTGAAAATCACTTTAAACGGAAAATGCTCAAAACGATTCAGAACTTCAAAACCGTTGAGTTCTGGCATTTCGATGTCAATGAAAACAAGATCTGGTTTCAGTTCCTGTATTGATTTTTCAGCTTCGGTACTTTTTTGTATAGTATGTAAAACTTCCACTTCTCCTGTAGATTTCAGCAGATGTTCTAGTGTAACAAGGCAATGCTTTTCATCATCAATTATTATTGCTTTAATCATGATTGTAATATATTTTAAGTTTTACTAAAGTTCCTGCAGGTTCGTTTTTTTCATTATACAAATCTATGATTTTCACTTTGTTACGGATATCGCTCATTCGCAATCGCTCAAGTGTAATATTTAACCCGTGTGATTTATGAAGTGTTTCTTTCCTGTTTTTCGCTGCTTTTTCTCTGCCGATTCCGTTGTCTTCTATTTCTATATTCAGACAGGTATCTTCTCCGTCATTATCTGCATTAATTTTAATTTCTATAAAACCATTTTCTGGTTTCGGATTGATTCCGTGCCAAACAGAATTTTCCAAAAAAGGTTGAAGTATAAGTGCCGGAATTACCACTTCTTCCTCGTTGATTTTTTTATCAATTGTAATACTGTAATCGAATTTGTTTTCTAAACGAACCGCTTCCAAATCGAGATAAAGTTTGACCGCTTCTAGCTCGTCTTTCAGCATAATGTTGTCTTTTCGGGAATTGTCGAGGATTTTACGCATCAACTTTGAAAAAGACGTGAGGTATCCCGATGCTTCATTTTGTCTGCTCTGAATAATAAAACTGTTGATGGAATTGAGTGAATTGAACAGAAAATGCGGATTCATCTGCGAACGCAGCATTTTGTTTTCGTTTTCTTTCATTGTTTTCATCAGTTTTCCCTGCTGTTTTTCTTTCCGGATAAGATAATTACTGATACTGAAAACAACGGCACTTATGCATAATATTACCAAAGCAATGAACCACAACGTTTTATAAAATGGCGGAATGATGCTAAGTTTCAAGATCATCTGTTTATAATGACTACCTTCTAAATCATCATACGCTTCTATGGTAATATTGTAATCACCGTGGCTTAGTTTCACAAGGGAAATTCTCGGCTCATCTCCCAAATCTTTCCACTGGTTATCTCCGAAATGATAGCGGTATTTTATTTTATCTTTCCCCCAGAAATTCACTACCGAAAAATAAATATCAATTTGCTGTGCAGATGCTTCCGTAACTTCAATTTTGTCGGGAATATCAGAAATAAAATCATTGTTGATTTTGATGCCCGTAATTTTCAGTTCATCAAAAAGTTTTAATTTTTGAAGAATATTGAGGTCTATTTTCTGAACTTTTTTTTCGGTGGAAAAATAAATCTGATTATCGCTGCTCAGCAAAAATCCATAAATCAGATTATTAGAAATCAAACCGTCCTTTCTCGAAATTCTGATGACACTTCCTGATTTTTCATTGTACCGGTAAAGTCCTTCTGCACAACCGAACCAGAGATTTCCGGCATTATCTTCTGCCATTCCCTGTATATTATTATCGGCAACATTTCCCAAAGAATTGATGAATAAACTTTTCAGAATTTTCCCTTTTTCGGAAACGATGTTCCAACCTCCGTAAGCTGAAAAAATCAGTGAGCCGTTCTTCAGTTTATTTACACGATTATAGTAATCGCCTACAAATTTAGAATTGTCCTGGTTCGGAACTGAAAGCTGTTTCAGAAGATGAGATTTTTCATCAAAAAAGGTAATTCCGTAATCTTTCGGCATCCAGCTTGCAATCCATATTTTTCCGCTGTTTACGATAATGTCGTTGTACAATGCTGTTTCGTAGTAATTTTCATGATTATTTCTGATGAAACCCGGGATTTTCCGAAATGTTTTAGCATCGTAGATTCTTATTTCTCCCGATTCCGGCAATGCCCATATTTTTCCGTTGTAAATGAGTGCTTTTTTAATTTTTTCCGGAGTAGAGATAATTTTCCTGAATGAATTTTCATTTTTCAGGTTCATGCTGTAAACGCCTTTATCTGCACCAATCAGAATGTTTCCTTCGGAAAAAGATATTTGATATGTTTTTTCGCCAATGACAAATGTTTTCAGATTGTTTCCGTTTTTTCTGATAATATTTCCGTTGGCATCAGAAAACCAGAAAACGTCTTTTTCCGTTTCCAGAATTGAGGTAACGGTTTCCCGAAAAGGCAGCTCTACATTTCGGAGAATTTCTTTTTCGCGGATTAATTTTACCAATCCGTTTTGGGTGGAAATCCAGAAAATTCCTGATTTCTGGTCGTAGAAAACATGGTTTATTTTTTCTTCCGAATGATAAACCGAACGTTTCGAGTGATGCTTAAAATCTAATTCATAAACGGTATTCTGGTCATAAGCAATAAGCGGTGTTTTGTCTGTAATATTCTGCACAAAACGAATTTCACCCGAATCAAAAGACAGTTCTTTCAGTTTTTTATCTGCCAAAGAAAATTCATAAATATTTCCGGTATTTTTTGCCGCATATATTTTTCCGTTGTATAAAACGGAGGAAGTAATTTTTTCTGAATTTATTTTTGTGAGGAACCGCTCTTTATTTTTATTCCAGAGAAAAATCCCAAAATCCGAAGTCATCAGCAAACCGTCTTTTACAGGAAAATAATTCACATCAAGATTCAGGTGTTTGTTGCTTCCGGTGATAGTGAAATCTCTGATTTGGTTTTTCTGATTCAGGTATTTGATATGGTGAAAATCTGAACACCAAATATTTCCGTATTCATCTTTGTAAATGTTTTCAAAATGGTCATTATCCTGATTACTGTCGGTATAAATAACATTTTTCAGAATTTTCTTTTCTGAATAAATATCCTTAACCGAAACAAGCCCAATTCCGTTTTCTTCAAGATAAATAGTTTTGCCGTCCGTATAAAAATGATGAATGGCATCGGTTACTTTTTTGCTGCTCACGAAAACATAACCATCATAGAGATAAAGTCCTTTTTGTGTGGCAACATACAGAAAACCGTCTTTTTTGAACGTACCGAATACCGCATCCGAAACCACGTTTTCGGAAAAAATAACTTTCTCTTCTTTATATGAAAATTGAGAAAAAGCAAAATACGGGCAAATAAGAGTCCAAAAAAGCAGCAAGCGCATTATCGCGGAATTTTTATTTTTTCTTCAAATTTATCAGATTATTTGAATTGACGGTTGCGCAATTTGACAAAATACATGTTTCACTTTGTGAAGTGTATAAAAAACATGAAATTTTGCATTTTTCAAATTCTCAAACGCTCCGACTCTCAAACTCAAAAACACCTGGTTCTCGACTCTTGATTCTTGATTCTTTTTAAACCTGAATAACTCCCAAATTGAACTTCTCGGTAATCGGCGCATGATTTGCCGCTTCTATACCCATAGAAATCCATTTTCTGGTATCAATGGGATTAATGATGGCATCTGTCCACAATCTTGCAGCAGCATAAGTAGGTTCGGTTTGCTTTTGATAACGTTTTGAAATGGTATCTAAAATTTCCTGGCGTTCTTCTTCGGAAATTACTTTTCCCTGTTTCTTTAAAGTAGATTCCTGAATTTGAGCCAAAACTTTTGCAGCCTGATTTCCGCCCATCACAGCAAGTTCTGACCAAGGATAAGCCACAATTAATCTCGGGTCATACGCTTTTCCGCACATTGCATAATTTCCTGCTCCGTAAGAGTTTCCTGTAATAATGGTGAATTTCGGAACTACGGAATTAGAAACCGCATTCACCATTTTTGCTCCGTCTTTTATGATTCCGCCGTGTTCGGATTTTGAACCGACCATAAATCCGGTAACATCCTGAAGAAAAACCAAAGGAATTTTCCGCTGATTGCAATTCGCGATAAACCGCGTCGCTTTGTCTGCCGAATCAGAATAAATAACACCGCCGAACTGCATTTCTCCTTTTCCGCTTTTCACGAGTTTTCTTTGATTGGCTACAATTCCTACACTCCAACCGTCAATTCTTGCGGTTGCGCAGATTATGGTTTTTCCGTAATCCGGTTTATATTCTTCGTATTCGGAATTATCTACAATACATTTAATGATTTCAAAAGTATCATATTGTTCGGCTCTGGAAACCGGCATGATTCCGAAAATATTTTCGATGTTTTCTTTCGGCGGAAAACTCTCGGTTCTGTCGAATCCTGCTTTTTCATAATCGCCAATAGATTTCATAATGTTTTTAATTCTGTCGAGCGCATCTTTGTCGTCTTTCGCTTTGTAATCGGTAACTCCGGAAATTTCGCAGTGTGTAGTTGCACCGCCTAAAGTTTCGTTGTCAATATTTTCACCAATTGCTGCTTTTACTAAATAACTTCCTGCTAAAAATATCGAACCGGTTTTATCAACAATCATCGCTTCGTCGCTCATAATCGGGAGATACGCTCCACCTGCAACGCAACTTCCCATAACAGCAGAAATCTGCACAATTCCTGCGGAACTCATTTTAGCATTATTCCGGAAAATACGTCCGAACATTTCTTTGTCAGGGAAAATCTCGTCTTGCATCGGGAGATAAACTCCGGCAGAATCTACGAGATAAATAATCGGTAAACGGTTTTCCATCGCGATTTCCTGCGCTCTCAAATTCTTTTTTCCGGTAATGGGAAACCAAGCTCCTGCTTTTACAGAAGCATCATTGGCTACAACAATACATTGTTTTCCTGAGACATATCCTATTTTTACCACAACTCCTGCTGAAGGACAACCGCCGTGTTCTTTGTACATTTCATGCGCTGCAAAAGCTCCTATTTCTATGGAATCTGAATCTTTATCGAGAAGATATGCAATTCTTTCGCGGGCGGTCATTTTTCCCTCATCACGCTGTTTCTGAAGGCGATTTTCGCCGCCACCTTTTTTTATTTCGGAAAGTAAACGGTTGAGTTCTGCGAGTTTTTGTTTGTTTTGGTCTTCTCTTTTGTTGAATTCTAAATCCATATTTATTAAAAAATTTGCATAAAGATAAGACAAAAAATATTTTCACTACAGAGAAAATTTCCGATAAAATATTTTTGAAGAAATTTCGTTTAGAATTTAGAAAGTTAAAATAGTTTCATGAATTTTTAAATTCTGTTCCTAAGTTTATTTTTTTAATAGTTTATTATTTGAAACCCCGAAAGTTAAAGCGACTTTCGGGGTTTTTTGTGGAAGAATAAATTGTTTCTTACTGATTAACTCAAAACTGCATCTGCTGCATCTTCACCAGTGTTGACTGCACCTTCCATAAACCCTTGCCAATCTGCTAAATGTTCTCCTGCGAAATGGGTTTTTAAGAACGGTTTTTGCAAAACAGGTCGCACATTGAACCATTGTCCTTTTCCGTACATTGCATACGCACCTCTGGAAAGTTCGTCTTCTCCCCAATAATAATTGACTTGTTTGTGAAGTAAATGCTGCAATTTTCCAAAATGAGGTTCTAAAGTATTCATTACCATTTTTGCAGTTTTTTCGTTGGATTGATTAGCGATTACCGCAGATTTATCACCGATGCTGTATGAAATCAAAACCCCTTTTACTGACTTCTGATTTTTGGTAGCGTGATAGAAATAATGAGGTAGTTCATCGGTAATCATATCAAAACTTTCGTCTTTCCAAAAACGCTGATCAAAAACCATTGCATGTTTATTGATTCGGGCGTATTGCAATTCATTCAATGCTTTTATTTTTTCGGGTGGTAATGCAGGTTGCCAAGCAATTTTAGCAACAGCAAAAGTCGGAATGGTGCAAATAATGTGATTGGCTTCAAACACCGTTCCGTTGTCGCAATATACTTTTACTTTGTCGTTTTGTTCAATTTTAGTAACGCTGTGTTTCAGTAATATTTTTTCTTTCCCTATTTTTTCTGCAAATTTTTGTGCGAGCATTCCGTTACCGCCTTTTATTTTTAAATCCATTTCATTTTTCGGGCTGCTTTCTGCATATTCAGAAAGTGCTGAAAATGCGGAAACATGACGAATACTTTCACCAAAATCTGTACTGTCTAATAATTCGCGCAGGTCTAAATCTTTTCCGTTGCAACCGTTTTGTACAAGATAACGCCACCAATCAGTTTTGTCTAATGCTGTTTTTTCGGCTTCTGAAAGTTTATGAAAATTATCTATAAGGGATTGAAATTTTGTTTTCCACGCTTCGGAATAATCCCATTTTCCGGCAGGTGAATATTTTCCTTTGTAAATTAAATGTGTATCAAACTGATTGTTTTGCAATTCCAGATGAAATTCTTCGCACAATTCTTTCATTCGAGTATGCGAATTTCCGACCCACTCTCCACCTAATTCTATGACCAAATCATCGGTAATTTAGTGAGAAAAAACACGTCCGCCAATTCGGTTTCTGCTTTCCAGAATTACGAAATCTATATTTTTCTGATGCAACCGATACGCTGCAGCCAATCCTGAAAAGCCGGCTCCAATGATGATGACTTTGGTTTTAGAAAAAGTTTGTGCTTTACCAAGAATCGGTAATCCTATCGCCAATCCCGCAGTTGCAATTGCAGCTTGCTTAATAAAAGTTCTTCTCGTGCTCATGGTTTTTATTTTTTGGTTTTTTAGTTTTTTAGTTTTGGCTTATTGCTATTTTCAAAGATACATATTTTATGCAATTTTTATGATTTTTCACTAAAGTTATCTTGAAACAAATTATATTATTATCAAAAAAACACCTTATTCTTTCATTCTGAAAACCAAGTACTTAAACATTAATTTTTCGTTTTCTAATCTGTATAATGTCTGTTTTGGCACGATTTTGACAAGATTGCTTTCGTAAAACTTAAAATTTAAAATTATGAATTCATTAAAAAAATCAGTACTTGCAATAGGTATGATGACTGCAGGACTTGTAAGTGCACAAAGTGCGGAAATGAATAATATGATTAAAGTAGGAGCTAATGTTGGCTTCGCGATTCCTGCGGAAAACGCATCAATGAATGTAGGTTTAGATGTTGCTTATCAGAATTTAGTAACTCCCGGTTTCGGATTGGGTATTGCGACAGGTTACAGCCACTTTTTCGGAAGAGAAAATACAGTGAACGGAGTAAAAATTAATAACAACGATTTCGGCGTTGTACCGGTAGCTGCATTAATCAGGATTTATCCGAAGCAAACAGGTTTTTATTTAGGAACTGATATTGGTTACGGATTTATTGTAGGAAACGACAAAGTTGCTTCAAATGCTGTTACAGACCGTCCCGATGGTGGTTTTTATATAAAACCAGAAGTAGGATATCACAACAGAAATTGGAATTTCGCAGTGCAGTATCAGAAAACTTTTACCGGCACCAAGGGTGAAATAGCAAGTCAAAAATATAATGCAGGTGCATTAGGATTGGGTGTAAGCTACAATATTCCGTTAGGAAAATAGCCATATTGCTCAATAATACAGTAAACCTTCTTAATTTTATTAGGAAGGTTTTTTATTTTTTGATGGCTCAAAGTCGGAGATTTTGTGTAGCGGAATATTTGTTTTCCGTTAAAAACAGCAAGCGCAGACAAATGTCTGCACTTTGTGATATAAATTATTGTTATTTTTCTTCTATAACTACTATCGTTAAAGCAAACCAACACTTTTGGAACATTACCTATTTTTAAAATTATAATATTGGTTTTTAATATTTTAATTTTCTACCAACACGTTTGGAACATTACCGCATCCCGCAGTTGTATAAATGCTGATACAGCTTGTTCACCCGTAAATTCTACAGAATTTCTTCCATCGGGGTCTATGAACCGTATGGGGTTATTGAAAGCATAAGTATAAGGATTCCATCTTCTGCTGGTTTCAGCAAGCGGGTCTATCACTCCCCATCTACCGATATCCGGCATGTAAAACCTCGCTCCGTAATCATACATTCCCGTCTCTTGTAATTCCTTACCGTTGTACTTGTAATTCAGCCAAGACCCCATTGCATCAAATACAGAGTGATTATAGTTGAAGTTCATACCGAAAGGATAATAATCGCTTCTCTCTATAATTTCAAGATCGCCTTCGCTGTTTTTGGAGTAACTCAATCTTACATTTCCCAAATGGTCTTTGTACTGGTAAATGTACTGCTTTTTTTCATAATCGTAAAACCCTTCTGCTGTCGGGAAAAATAAAAGAACCATAGTATTGTTCCCGGGAGGAATAAGATTGCTTTCGTCTTCCTGCGGTGTGGTAAAGATTTCTTCCTGACCTGCATGTTTTGCATTAAGCGTATTGTCATCATCTTCAAGCAGCGCCTGCATAAATACAGATGATTGTACCTTGTACTGAAACCCGTCTAAATATTCTGTAGTTGCAGTGTTGCTTCCTAAGGCATTGTTCAGCGTAAACTCTTTCCTGATCTTTGTTCCGTCTGCTCTGTAAAAATACTTAGTGATGTTTTGTTGGGTAATTTCTTGAGGCAGATTCAGAAAGTTATAGGTAATATTTGTTATCCCTTTATCGGGCATTGCTGTCATATTACCGTTTTGATCATAAGTAATCGTTGCACCGCCTCCTTCATATCCGCTTGTATTTCCCGAAGCATCGGTAATATTGGTAACTTTGTTGCCGTTGTAAATGTAAGTAAGGTCATCAATCTTTGCAGGTGTTGTGCTTTTTGGTTTGTGAGCAAAGCGTTTCAGCTTTATAATATTTCCGTTAAGGTCGTATTCATCAATAATCTCATTATTAGTTCCTTTTGATGGATTATAAGGGTCTTGATAAAACCTGCCGATAATCTGTTTAAATTATCATAAACATAACTATATCGCTGCGGATTGTTCGATGGAAGTGAACCTGTGGATTCTACTGCATTCCAATCTACTTCTGCAATATTGCCGTTGTACTTCGGCACTACTTTGTAGGTCGGGAAATTAATTGGTATTGGGATAATCAAGTTCCGCTTTTTCGGTGTAGTGGAACAGCATTTTTTACCATCAACACATCTGAAACACCTGTTATGATTCTCAATATTTTAGATAGCTTATTTTCTTGTTTCTTCTGCTCTTGCTATCGTAAATACTATTTCAAAACTTATTTTTTATCTTATTTTTAAAATTATACTATTGGTTTTCAGCATTTTAATTTCCTACCAACACATTTGGAACATTACCATATCATCTTTATTAATGCTTATTGCATCTATAACTCCATTATTTTCTACTGACATATTCTTTATTTATTTTCTATTACAATAGAATCTGTTTTCAATATTTTACCTATTCCATTAATAAAATTATCTATACTCTCGTCGGTTTTGTATTTATATATCTTGTTATCAAAATATAATTCAACTTTTGATAAAATCTCTGGTTCATCAACTTTTGGCATTATTCTTTTTCCATATTCGTCCCATATAGGCATAAATCTTTCATTTTCTATTACCAAAATGTAGTTGTTTCTTTTATTTTTCTTCAAATACAAAGCGCAACCTGGTTGGCATACCCATCTAATAGGAATTGAATAATCTGAAGCATTAAACGATTCTCTAATAGGTTCATACGCATCACACTTGTCGGGAATCCAACTGCTTTCTTCATAATTGCAAATAAAAAATAAAAGTTCTTCAACAATTTTATTCGTAATTTTATTATTTATAATAATATTTGAATATTCTTGTTGAGATATATCAGTATCTTTAATCTGCAACAAATTAGTATCTGTCAAATCTTCTTTAGAAAATATTGTAACTTTAATCATATTTATTTAGGTCCTAAATAATTAACTTTTTTAATTTCTTTTTCCGGAATATTTTTAGAAACTTGAGTTTTTTCGCCTGTAATTACCTGATATTCCTTGCCTTGCTGTTTAGCTACTTCTCTTTGAGCTCTAATTTGTCCTGTATTACTTAATCTCTTAACATCTTTAATTTCGGTTACTGCTTTAGAATCTATAGCATCAGGTTTTGTTTTAATACTTTTACCTGTTTTTGGGTCGGTAACCGTAAATGTTTTATTGTTTTTGGTCAAACCTTCTTTAGCAATTGTTTTGGTTTCGTTTGCAACTCCTCTCTGCATTGCTGCTTTACGAGCTTCATTTTGAGCTTGGTTTTTTGCAACATTCAACACCACACTCGCTCCATTCTTAGCATTCCCAACTCCTCCAGAGGTGGCTAATGCAATCTGAGAATTCCTAAAGCTTTCCGCCTGTCTAAATGCTTTCCTATCTGCCTGAGGATTAGTAGTTCCGTTTTTCATTGGTTCTGAAACAAGAACCGCTAAAAGTGCTAAAACACAAATAGGACATTTTCCGTCCGGGTCATTAAATCTTACCGGGTCATTATAGCCGTAAACATAAGGATTGAGATTATTAGGATTAAAAATTCCTCCGCCTACAGCAAGTGTCCTTCCTGTTGCTTCGTCAATTTCGTCATCATCATCTTGGTCTGCTTCGTTCGGATTGAAAGTAAAATCAAGGTCTTTTATTAACGGGTCGGGTGTTATCCAACGTGCAATATCAGGTGCGTAATTTCGCCAACCATAATCGTACATACCCGTCTCTTGGAGTTCCTTTCCGTTGTACTTGTAATTCAACGGACTACTTACAACACTAAACTCTGCATTTTGATATATGTTCATTCCGAAAGGATAGTAGT
>CAZHFE010000061.1:0-11258 GCA_964532055.1 uncultured Kaistella sp.
AGTTCGATAATATCAATTTGGTCTAAAGTTAATCCGGCTCTTTTCAAAGCGAGTTTTGTGGCATCAACAGGACCGATTCCCATAATTCTCGGGTCAGTTCCTGTTACGGCTGAACTCACGATTTTGGCTAAAGGTTTTAACCCGAAATTTTTTACGGCATTGTCTGAAGCAATAATTACTGCAGCTGCACCGTCATTCAGTCCCGAAGAATTTCCGGCGGTTACCGTTCCGTTTTCTTTTACAAATGCAGGTTTCAGTTTCCCCAGAATTTCTATAGTAGAATCGGGTTTTATGAATTCGTCTTTGTTAATGACAATCGGCTCACCTTTTCTCTGCGGAATTACTATATCTGAAATTTCTTCTGCCAATCTTCCGCTTTCCTGTGATTTTTTGGCTTTTACTTGAGAATTTAATGCAAATAAATCCTGCTCTTCTCGTGAAATATTATACTTTTCTGCTAAGTTTTCTGCGGTTTTTCCCATTGCTTCTGTTCCGTACATTTTTTCCATTTGCGGATTGATGAAACGCCACCCGAAACTGCTGTCATACATTTTTTGGTCGGTTGCAAAACTGTTTTCGGCTTTGGAAATTACGAAAGGTCCTCTCGACATTCCTTCTACACCGCCGGAAATAAACAAATCTCCTTCACCGGCTTTTATCGCTCTCATTGCCTGTACAATTGCGCTCATTCCCGATGCACAAAGACGATTGACTGTTTCACCCGGAACATTTGTGGGAAATCCTGCCAAAAGCAGAGCCATTCTCGCTACGTTTCTGTTGTCTTCTCCGGCTTGGTTTGCACAGCCGATAATAACGTCGTCAATTTTATCTAAAGGAAGATTCGGATTTTTATTAATCAGGTTTTTCAGTACGGAAGCCAATAAATCATCAGTTCTCACCGCAGATAAACTTCCTTTGAAATTTCCTATTGCAGAACGTGTTCCGTCGATAATGTATGCGTTTTTCATTTTCAAAAATAATGATTCCTCAAAAATACGATTTTTTTAAGTTTGAAAATGGGAGATTTTTAAAATAGGGGATTTTGAGTTTTTTTGAAGAAGTTTGTTGTAATCGCTATACAATATTCTGTTTAATCGCCTTGGAAACCGCTTCGTTCATAGAATGCACCTGTAATTTTTGGTAAACGCTGCGAATATATTGCCGAACAGTGTTGATGGAAATTCCCAGTTCGTTTGCAATCATTTTATAGCTGTTTCCGTTGACCAAAGACTGCAGAATATCTTTTTCTCTGATGGTAAGATTATAATTTTCTTTCGGAATTTGTTTCATCAGCGAAAAAGACTGCATTACTTTTCTGGCAATAGTGGGACTCATTGGTGAACCACCGTCTAAAGTATCGTGCAGTGCTTCGATGATTTTTTGCGGATTGGTTTTTTTCAGCAGATAACCTTTTGCACCGATGCAGATGCTATCGAAAACATTTTTGTCGTCCTCAAAAATTGTGAGCATAATCACGGGAATTTCAGGGTGATTTTTTACGATGTATTGCAACCCTTCAATTCCGTTGGAAACCGGCATGTCAATATCCATCAATATAATATCGGGATTGTAAAAATCTATAATTTTCGGGATTTGAACACAGTTTTCCCAGCTTCCGCAAACCGAGATTCCTTCCGTAGAATTGAGCATTTCTGCCAATTGTTCTCTCAAGAAAGCGTTGTCTTCAAAAATTGCGACATTCATTGTAATTAATTTTTAACAAAGGAAGTTTTTTAAGCATTTGTTTTCAATGGCATATTTATGCGTATGGAAAATTCAAACTGATTGAAGTCCCAGATTTTCCTGATTTGATATCGAGATTTCCTCCGTTTCTTTCTGCTCTTTTTTTCATATTTCGCAGTCCGTTTCCTTGTTTTACAAGCGATTCGTTAAAGCCGGTTCCGTTGTCTTTTATTATCATTTTCAGAAGATTTCCGGATTTTCGGACTTGGATTTCCGCAACATTCGCTTTGGAATATTTTGAAAGATTATTGAGGGCTTCTTTAAAAATAAGATAAAAATCCCGTCTTTTTTCCGCGTTCAATTTTATATCGTTTATATCGTTTTCTGCTTCAAAAGTGTAACTGATATTGTTGTTTTCCAAAACGGTTTCGACAAATTCAATCATCTTTATTTTCATCTGACTGAAATTTTCGTTTTCGGGATTCATACTCCACACAATGTCACTGATGTTTTCCATTACGTTTTGCGTATTGTCACGTATTTTTTCAATTTTTTTGTGAGCAATATTTTCGTTTGCTACATCATTAATAGCAGAATGTGAAAGCAGATTAATGGCAGTAAGAGTGCTTCCTACTTCGTCGTGAAGTTCAGAAGAAATCCTGCTGCGTTCTTTTAGAAGCATATTTTTCTGGTCGATTTTCTTTTTGAGAATCATTCTGTTAATCAGGAAAGCGAAGACGAGTAGTGCGGCTACAAACGAAGCAATGATAAGGTTTATGGTGAGTTTTTCGTTGCGGATTTTGTTTTCTTTTAGCTGGTTTTCCTGCTCGGAAAGTTTCTTTTGCTGTTGCAGATATTTGATTTGAACAGCGTTCAGATTCAGGGTTTCGTTTTGTCCGGCAATTTTCAGATTATTGATTTCTTTGGTTTTGGTAAGCAACTCTATTTCTCTCTGCTTTTCGTTCGCTTCGAGAATATTTCCTTTGATAAGCGCATTTTTTCTTTCGATTTCAAGTGTCTGAATTTTCTTTTCTATAGAAAGCTTGTCGATTTCGGATTGTTTTTTTTCGGTTTGATATTGTATTTCCAGCACATTAAAATCTTTTTTAGACTTCTCATTAATGATAGAATCTTTGTAAGCGTGAAATTTTTCCAGAAAAGAATACGCTTTTGCCGGATCTTTTTTTATGTTAGAATAATAGAAGTTCTGTGAACCAAACCAATCTCTCAACGCAGCTTTGTCTTTTGCGCGAACTGCCATTTCATAGCTTTCGTCATAATATTTGTTCATCAACTCTTCATCTCCAGTGTAGCCGGCAAACATTGCTCCCAATCGGATATAGCGGTAAAGTTGGGGCTGATTGATTTTTTTGCCTTCTTCTACCGCCAGATTCATATATTTCAAGGCGTTTTCCCGGTCTTTTTTAGAATGATATACCAAAGCTAAATTTACCTGACTGTTGAATTTTGTTTCCTTTCTCACCGATTTTTCCGCATATTCCGCCGATTCTGTAAAATATTTAATAGCATTTTCGGTATCACCGTTTGTTTGATACATTCTTCCTAAATTGCTGAGTTGGGTGTAGAGATTTTCGTAATCTTTGTATTTTTTCAGGGCTTCGATTCCTTTTTTTGCGTATTCTGTGGCGCGTTCTTTCTCGCCCATCAGAAAAGAATTGTTGGCAAGATCGCCATAAAGCAGAGAAGCAGATTCTTCATCATCACGGTTTTCGAAAGTACGTATTGCTTTCAGAATATATTGATTGGCTTCGGTGTACTGCGTATTTTTCTGTTTAATTTTTCCGTACAGATAGTAAAGTTCTGCTGTAATATAATCCGTCTGCGAAGAATTTTCGGAAAGCCGAATTCCTTCATCAAGATAGGCGGTTGCTTTTTGATATGCTTCTTTTTGGGAATAAAACTCGGCTTTTGTCTTCAGAATATTCATTTTAAGAATGATATCCTGTGTCTTGTTTTTGGAGGTGAAACTTTCCAGAACATTCCAATCAGGTTCTGTATTTACGAAATCTCCTTTTTCGGTTTGATAATAGATTTTTTTTGACAAAGCCATTCCTGCTCCGTAACGATTATTTTCTTTCAATGATTGGGAATATAAAGCATCGAGTGTTTTTATGGCAGTTTCGTAGTTGGATTGTTGATATTGCTTACGTGCTTCATTGAGTTTTTTCTCTACATAACTTTCTGAAACTACCTGACAAAAAACAAGAAACGGAAACATCAGAAATATTATGAATGAAAATCTGGTCATTTGTTTTTTTGAAATAGGTTATACAAATCTAATTCTTTTATCAATAGAAATTTCATCTTGCTGAAAAATAGGAATTGAAAATTTCTCAATACACATCATTATGCGATACTGCAAAAGCAACATTACAGCCAACTTTGTGGAAAGTTTAAAAAACCTCAAATAATCGAAAAATTAAAACCGTGAAAATTTATATAGTATTATTTTTCCTGTTTGCAGTTTCAGCTTCTGTTTTTTCGCAGACCAGAACTGCATCTCAGGAAAATAAAGACAAGAAAAAGCTTGATTCTCTTTGCAGGAAAAATCCGTCGCTTTGTTCGTATTATGGAATGTTGGTAGGTAAAAATTCAGTTTTTTACAATTTAAAAGAAGCCAAGCTGGAACCCAAAGAAAGACATTGTTTCGATAAAAAAATCAATTACAGAGGTTTGGTAAATAATAAACCCGTAGAAGGTTGTTATTATGTGAACACTACCGATGGTTTTGTTGCAAAAAGAGAAGACAGGAACAATACTTGTAACTCTTTGCTAGATTTTACTACGAGTTACAGAATGACTGCTTATTCAATGCATGGAGATGCTTTTATGTATCAAATAGACAGAAGAAATCAACGCCGGTTTACTGTTATTCCGGCGATAAATGATTTATCAGGTACAAATCCATCTTTTGAAATCAGTAATAAGCACGACTTGGAAAGAGAAGGAGAAAAACTTACCGATCATAATTTACCAACTTATCAGTACCATATTCGAGAAAGCAGTCAGAGAGCGGTTTATCATCTCTTTGCACCCTATAATTTGGAACTTATTAAACTGCAGGATTATCTCGGAATGTATGGAACCGGATATTACAAAGATGATTATGGCAATACTATTTTAAGTTTGCTGATGATTTCCGACCCGCAAAACTACATCAGAATAGAAAAAATTTCTGAAGTAGATGAATGTTTTGATGGAGCAACCTTCGAAAGTTTAAATGACGAAAATGCACAAGCTGAAAGAGAAATTTCCGAACGGAAGAAAGATGATCTCGAAAAGCGTGAGAAAGATGTAGCTTCCTCATCGTGTTCCACACAACAAACCCAATTAATCAACCTTGAAAGGAAAATGCAGGAAAATTCGGACAGAGCAATGAATATTGCAAAATCGGGAAAACCGTTTTCGCCGACAGATGTGAATGTATTACTTGAAGGAAACAATGTTGCAGATGAAACGGAAAAGAAAATACTGGAAAGGAAAATGAAAATTTGCCACCTCAGCGAAATGGTTTCATCAAAAAATGTTACTCCACAAGCAAAACAAAAATATACCGCAGAAATCGAATGTCATACGAATTCGATTGCAAAACTCAATATGCTTAAAGCTGAATTGGAAGCGATTCAAACCACAGATCCTAAACAAAAACCAAGAGTGTTGGCTGAAAGAAACAAGACTTATCTCAGCAGGATTTCCCAAATTGATTTGGGCTGCAATGCGGGCAAAAGCGGAAATATAAAAGCGATTCCTGAGGTTAAAAACCCGATTCCCGATTCCAAAAATCCATTTAAAAAATTAAAAAATAAACTGTGATACACATTATTATGCGATATCGCATTTGAAATATTACATAGAATTTTACATAAAATTTAATCAAAATGAAATCGAATTTTAAAATAATCAAATATTTCTGTGCCCTTTCTTTGATGTTAGGATTCGGAAACGCGAATGCACAATTCTTAAAAGGACTTGGCGACAAAGCAAAAAAAGCAGCAGAACGTGCTGTAGAAAGACGTGTAGAAAAAGAAGTATCGCAAAAAACAGACGATGCGATGGATGCTGCTACAGGAAAAAAAAGCGAAAAAAAGAATCAATCTGAGAACTCTAATGAGAATAATAGTGGAAATTCAAAAGTAAAAAACACCACCACTGTCAACCGAAATTCTGATTTCGAACCGGGAAACAAGGTTTTATTTATAGAAGATTTTTCGCAGGATAATCTCAACGATTTACCTGCAAAATGGAATACCACCGCTTCTGCAAAAGTTACCACACTTTCCGGATCTTCCACACGATGGATGGAATTTTCTTCTCCCGGTGCTTTTCTTTGGGACAGCGTGAAAACCCTTCCCGAAAATTTCACTATAGAATTCGATCTTTTTGTTCCCAATAACTTTTCTTATTATGATGCTCCGCTCTGGTTTGTCATTGCAAATTCTAAAAACAGAAGAGAATTGACGATTTGGGAAAAATACAAGGAAAAAAGAGGAAAAGATAAGAGAAACGGTGTATTGTTGATGCTTCATCCTCAGGAAGAAGGTGGTCAGAAAAAAGGATACAGTGAATACGAAATCTGGGAAAACAGCGAGAAAATTGCTTCCAACAGATTAAAATCCATTAATGCGTTTAATGTAAATAAAAATCAGATTAAAGTACAAATCTGGAAACAGAAACAGCGGCTTCGTGTTTATCTGGACGGTGAAAAAATCTGGGATTTGCCGCAAGCATTTGAAAACGGACAAACGCAGAATTCCATTATTTTCAGCCGTTACGAAGCCAAAGAAGGACATTATTTCTATATTTCAAATTTGCGGTTGGCTTCTTCGGAAGAAGATTTACGCTCCAAAATTCTGAAAGAAGGGCGGTTTTCTACCAATGCAATTTTGTTTGCCACCAATTCATCCTCAATAAAACCGGAATCCAATGATATCATCAATCAAATTGCCGAAGTTCTGAAACGGGAATCTTCTTTAAAACTGAAAATTATAGGACACACCGATTCTGATGGAAAAAAAGACACCAATTTAACATTGTCAAAACAAAGAGCTGAATCGGTAAAAACCGAACTCGTGAAAAAATACGGAATCAGTTCAAACCGTCTTGAAACCGATGGAAAAGGCGATACGGAACCAATTTCGGATAATTCCACAGCAAACGGAAAATCCCAGAACAGAAGAGTAGAATTTATCAAAATCAATTAATCTTGTTCACTCATTAAAAACTCCGTAAATCTTACGGAGTTTTTTTATGCTCGAAAAATCAAATTATTTTAAATAGATATATAATAAATCATACTTCATGAATATTTGTTACTTTTATTTGTATGATGATGAATTATTTACTAATTTTAATCGACTTTAAAAATGTAAAGTTATTCATGATAATGTAGTCGTTAAACAAAGAATTAACGCATCTTTAGAAAAAATTTAAAGGAATTTGTTGAAAATTAAAATTATAAAAACAAGAACGCATCTTTTCTTTGAGGCGTGTTTTTATTAAACTCAAAATAATTGATGAACTTTATTGATAAACTGAAAATAGTTTTTTTGGTATTAGTATTTACAAGTGGTTTTTCGCAGAAATATGAAAAACTCACCGCCAAAGAACAGGAAATGATTTTGGCAGATTCGGCGAAAATGATGAGGGTAACTCAAACAAAATTTTATGCTGATTCTCTGATTCTTAAAAGCATCTCGAAACCGATTAATCCGAAAGAAAAACTGACCTCAATTTTGGCAAAAAGAATGTTGAAATCTGTGAAAGATCCCAATAATCCGGGAGTAGGAATCGCCGCTCCGCAAGTGGGAATCAACAGAAGAATGGTTTTGGTAAAACGATACGACAAAGAAGACAAACCATTTGAAGTCCTAATAAACCCCGAAATTATCTGGAAATCTGATTTACTGCAAAAAGGTTTTGAAGGGGATTTGTCTTTTGATGAGGGCGGAAATATTATGCGACATTACGCTGTTCAAATTCAATACGACCAATTAAACGGCGAAAAGAAAACAGAAATTCTGGAAGATTTTACGGCAGTGATTTTTCAACACGAAAGAGATCATTTAGACGGAATTTTACTTACAGACCGACTAAAAGAACAGGAAAATATGAAATTCATCTCTGCTCCCGACAAACTGAATCTGTATCTTCACGAAAAATAATTTCTATTTATTCATTGGCACTTCAGATAATTTTGCTTCTCTTTTTTGTACTTTTTTGTAGGTATATGAACTGATTATAATGCTGAATTCATACAACAAAACAAGCGGAAATGCAGCCATCAACATACTCAAAACATCTGCAGGAGTAATAATTGCCGCAACAACCAAAATTAGTACAATTGCGTGGCGACGATAGGTTCTCATAAATTTCGGAGTGAGAATTCCGATAGTGGTAAGGAAATAAACAATAACCGGAAAGAGAAATATAATTCCCATTCCCAAAACAACCTGTAAAAAAAGCGTGGTGTAATCGCTCAAATCATAAAGTGGAACAATGACATCTGAAATTTTAAAAATCACACCGAAATTAATCGCGAAAGGCAAAATAAGATAATATCCTGTCAAAATTCCTGTCAGAAAAAGTATCCACACAAAATTAATCAAAAAGACAGAGTTTTTTCTTTCTTTCGGGTGCAATGCGGGTGAAATGAAACGCCACAATTCCCAAACAATATACGGAAACGCCAAAACAATTCCGCCAATCATAGAAACCACCATCATCACATTGAATTGCTGATACAGTTTTTGTACACGCACCGGAAAATCTTTCGGCAGTTGTATGCTGTCTTCGCCTAAAATCATTCGTGAAAAGTGATTCACGGCACGAAACGTAGGAAAATCATTTCTGGTAGGTCCGAAAAATACCACGTCCATAATCCAGTGAATATTGTACCCCACAATGATTCCACCGATAACAATGGCAATAATAGAACGAATGAGATGACCTCTCAATTCGGTAATGTGTCCCCAAAAAGACATTTCTTTTCCTTCGGTCATTATTTATGTTTAAGGTTTAAAGTTTTAGGTTCAAGGTTGCGAAATTAGAAAATTTAATGAGAATTAATTTCTATCTTCCATCTCCCAAACTCTTGGCTCTTTTTACTTGGTTCTTTAGTTAATCCCTTCATCTAAAAGCCGGTGAATATCGATAATTCCGAAATATTCTCCGTTGTCTGTTACGATGAGTTGTCCTATATTTTTGTCTTTTAGAACCTGCATTGCTTCTTTTGCCAAAGCATTTTTGTCGATAGATTTCGGGTTTTTGCTCATAATATCTTTTGCAGAAATTTTAGAAATATCTTGTTCGCTCATCAACATTCGTCGCAAATCGCCGTCGGTAATTACTCCAGTAATTTTTCCGTTGTCAGTAACCACAGTGATTCCGTGAGTAGAACTGCTTATGGAAATAATGATTTCGCGGATATTTGCATTTCCGGAAACCTGCGGTTTTTGTGAAGAAAGAAACTGTTCCACTTTTGCAGTGAGGTTTTTCCCCAAACTTCCACCCGGGTGAAATTTTGCAAAATCATTTTCCCTGAATCCGTTAATTTCCATTAAACAAACCGCTAAAGCATCACCAAGTGCCATTTGAACAGTGGTAGAACTTGTCGGTGCAAGTTTTATGGGACACGCTTCTTTTTCCACAAAAGTATTGAGAACCACATCAGAAAATTCGGCGAGTTTACTGTTGAGATTTCCGGTCATTGCTATTAATGAAGCAGAATAATCTTTCAGAAAGGGTAGAAGATTCACAATTTCCGGTGAGTTCCCCGAATTAGAAATACAGAGTATCACATCGTTTTTTTGAATAACTCCCAAATCGCCGTGAATCGCTTCCGAAGCGTGAAGAAACTGAGCCGGAGTTCCCGTAGAATTGAGCGTTGCCACGATTTTGTTTCCGACGTGCGCAGATTTCCCGATTCCTACGATGATGAGTTTTCCTTTGGCGGAATGAATGATTTCCACTGCTTTCAGAAAATTTTCATCGAGTCGGTTTTTTAGATTTTCGAGTTCGGCAATTTCTATGGAAATTGAGTTTTTGGCGAGTTGCAGGATTTCTTGGCTGTTCATAGATTTTTTCGGTTGACCTTATTTAAAAATAAAAACTTCCGTTTTTTTCCAGATTTTTCTTTGTGAAATATTAAAAACTTTTTTACTAAATTTATATCAAAATAAAAATTCAATTTTTTTATTTCGGTTTTTATTTTTTAACTTTGGGTAAAATGCAAATTTAGCAAACAATTTTAGATGGAGACAAAAATCGCTGATTTATCGAAAGAACTCAAGAAGTATTTTGGTTTTTCAACATTCAAAGGACAACAAGAAAAAATCATTCAGACTCTTCTGGAAGGTAAAGATATTTTTGTACTTATGCCAACAGGAGGAGGAAAATCGCTGTGTTACCAACTTCCCGCACTTATTTCGGAGGGAACTGCAATTGTAGTTTCGCCGCTTATTGCTTTAATGAAAAACCAAGTTGATGCAGTAAACGGACTTTCTTCTGACGAAGGAATTGCTCACGTTCTCAATTCATCATTAAATAAAACCCAAACAAAACAAGTTTTTGATGACATCAAATCGGGCAAGACAAAACTGCTCTATGTTGCTCCCGAATCTCTGATAAAAGAAGAGTATTTGGATTTTCTGAAAGAAGCAAAAATCTCTTTCGTAGCAATAGATGAAGCACACTGTATTTCAGAATGGGGACACGATTTTCGTCCGGAATACAGAAATTTAAAACTTATTATCGACAAAATTGCCGATGTTCCCGTGATTGCTTTAACAGCTACTGCAACTCCGAAAGTTCAAGATGATATTCAAAAAACTTTGGGAATGAGTGATGCGGTAGTTTTCAAAGAAAGTTTTAACCGCCCGAATCTTTTTTATGAAGTAAGACCGAAAATTAATGTTGATAAAGAGATTGTAAGATTCATCAATAAAAACAAAGGAAAATCAGGAATCGTATATTGTTTGAGCCGAAGAAAAGTAGAGGAGTTTGCTCAACTTTTGCAAGTGAACGGAATCAACGCATTGCCTTATCATGCAGGTCTTGACCAAAAAACCAGAGTTACGAATCAGGATAAATTTTTGATGGAAGAAGCCGATGTTATTGTTGCAACTATTGCATTCGGAATGGGAATCGACAAACCCGATGTTCGTTTTGTGATTCATTACGATATTCCCAAATCTCTTGAAAGTTATTATCAGGAAACAGGAAGAGCAGGAAGAGACGGCGGTGAAGGTCATTGCCTAGCTTTTTACGACCCTAAAGATGTTGAGAAATTAGAAAAATTTCTCGCTCAAAAACCGGTTTCGGAACGGGAAATCGGTTTGCAGTTGTTGAATGAAGTTGTAGGTTATGCAGAAACTTCGATGAGCAGGAGACAATATATTTTGTATTATTTCGGTGAAGAATTTGACCCTGTAAACGGTGATGGTGCAAAAATGTGCGACAATTCTATTAATCCGCCCGAAATGAAAGAGATGGGCAAAGAACTGAAATTGGTGCTTACTTTGGTAGATGATTTAGAAGAAAAATTCCGGACAAAAGAT
>CAZHFE010000062.1:0-10766 GCA_964532055.1 uncultured Kaistella sp.
TCCATAAGTTGGTCAATTCCTTTTGCTAATTGTTTGGCTTTCAGCGGGTCATCGTTATTAATGTATCTGAAATGTTCCGGCGAAAAACTCGGTATTCCTTTGAAACTCAATTTTTCACCTGCCGTCAAAGTATCGCCAATTCTGAAATTTCCGGTATCGTGCAATCCGACAATATCGCCCGGAAAACTTTCATCTACCACTTCTTTTTTATCGGCGAAAAAAGCGTTCGGAGAAGAGAACTTCATTTTTTTGTTTTCTCTTACCAAAAGATAATTCTCATTTCTTTTAAATGTTCCGGAAACAATTTTCACGAAAGCCAATCTGTCGCGGTGTTTCGGATCCATATTTGCGTGGATTTTGAAAACGAATCCCGTGAAATTTTCTTCTTCTGGTTTCACAATTCTCGTGTCGCCGTCTTTCGGTTGCGGCATCGGTGCGATTTCTATGAACGCATCGAGCAATTCACGAACCCCGAAATTATTGAGAGCAGACCCGAAAAAAACCGGCTGCAAATTACCGTTCATATAATCTTCTCGGTTGAATTCGGGATAAACTGACTGTACCAATTCTAATTCTTCACGCAAAGTTGCTGCTGCTTTTTCGCCAATGATTTCATCGATTTTAGAATCGTTAATATCATCAAATTTTATGGCTTCACCGACTTTTTGTTTTTTTTCTTCCAGAAACAGTTGAATATTATTTTCCCAGATATTGTAAATTCCCTGAAAATCACTTCCCATACCAATCGGAAGCGAAAGCGGAACTACGGAAAGTCCAAGTTTTTGTTCCACTTCATCTAATAAATCGAAAGCATCTTTTCCTTCACGATCGAGTTTATTAATGAAAACCAACATCGGGATATTTCTCATTCTGCAAACCTGAACGAGTTTTTCGGTTTGTTCTTCAACTCCTTTTGCAACGTCGATGACTACGATTACAGAGTCAACCGCAGTCAAAGTTCGATACGTATCTTCCGCAAAATCTTTGTGACCGGGAGTATCAAGAATATTGATTTTGTGGTTTTTATATTCAAAAGCCAAAACCGAAGTTGCTACGGAAATTCCTCTTTGGCGTTCTATTTCCATAAAATCGGAAGTTGCACCTTTCTTTATTTTGTTAGATTTTACTGCACCTGCTTCCTGAATCGCTCCACCGAAAAGCAGCAATTTTTCCGTTAAAGTGGTTTTTCCTGCATCGGGGTGAGAAATGATTCCGAAAGTTTTCCGTTTTTGTATTTCTTTGATTAAATCAGACATATCAAATTTTATGGCTGCAAAAATCGTGATTTTTAGCGAGATTTTAAAATGCTTCAATTATATTTGTCAAAATCTTTTTAATCATGAAAGGAACATCAGTTTCATCAAAATACACTTTTAGCTGGAACGGTGCATTCGCTTTAATCGGTGGAATGATTATCGGTACTTTAGTGGTTTCTTTAATGAATGCTATTTCGATTTTCATATTCAAAGAAAATCTTCAATACAGCGATTTTTATCTGCTCATTGCAAATGCAGCCGGATTTTTGGGAGCGATTTTCGCTTTTGACAGGTTTGTTTGCAGACCACAAACCGGCAGAAAACTGAATTTCAATCTTTCGCCACTCAATTTTTACACTTATCTTTTGATTTTCCCCATGATGTTGGGAATGATGCTTATTGCCGAATTTGTAACGGCACAAATTCCCGTTTCGGGACCGTTTTTCGGTGAGTATTATGATTATTATTCGGGATTGATGGAAAAAATGACGAATGATAAACCGACGATGATTTTACTCGCCGTAGTAATGGCTCCTGTTTTTGAGGAAATTGTTTTCCGTGGAATTATTCAGAAAGGGTTGATTAATAAAGGTATGAAACCTGTTACTGCAATACTGGTTTCAGCTTTGGTTTTCGGTTTGGTTCACGCAAATCCTTGGCAATTTGTGGGAGCTGTTCTTTTGGGTTATGTTCTGGGAATTGTGTATTACAAAACAAAATCTTTGCTGATGCCGATTCTGCTTCACGCATTCAATAATCTTTGCTCGTCATTATTAATATTTTACGGAAATACCGAAAGTTTCGCCGATTTTTTTAAAATTCAGGAATGGCAGATTTTAGCAGCAGGAGTTACAATCTTCGGGATTTTTTATTTCCTGTTTACAAAGAAATATAAAGTTCATTATTCGGAATAAAGGTACAAGGTACAAGATTCAAGGTTCAAGTTGCAGTTGTTGCAAAAACTTCCATCTTACATCTTCCAACAAAAATCAATTATATGTCAAAGGAAATCCTTATCGCTACACATAATCAACACAAAAAAGAAGAGATACAGCAAATTCTCGGTGAAGAGTTTTTGGTGAAAAGTTTAACAGATTACAACATTCACGAAGAAATTGTGGAAGACGGAAATTCATTTCACGAAAACGCTTTGATAAAAGCAAAATACTGCTTCGAAAAAACCGGAATCCCAAGTTTGGGAGATGACAGCGGATTGGTTGTGGAAGCATTGAAAGGAAAACCCGGAATTTTCTCTGCACGATATGCCGGAAATCACGATTTTGAAAAAAATATTGAGAAAGTTCTTTGCGAGATGCAAAATGAAGAAAACCGAAAAGCATATTTTGTAACCGTAATGTGTCTTTTTGACGAAAATGGCGAAAATTACTTTGAAGGCAGGATTTACGGGAACTTAACCCAAGAAACTCGTGGAGAAAAAGGTTTCGGTTACGACCCTATTTTTATTCCCGAAAATTACGAAATCACTTTTGCCGAAATGAAACCCGAAGAAAAAAACGCAATCAGCCACAGAAAAAATGCGATTGACCAATTTTTGAAACATTTTTTTTCGTAATTTGGCTTTCGTAAATTCAAACTAAATAACCTGAAAAACAAAATATTATGAGAAAAATTTTACAGATTCTGGCAATTATCATTTTAGTGATTCTGCCTTACTTTCCAGTTGCAGAAAACTTTTTTCCTCCAGAAAGTCAGGTGAACAATGATACTTTCATCACCTATATTCTTATTTGCAGTGTACTTATCATTTTGGGATTTTTATTGATGTGGTTTCAGAAACCTAACCGAAATTCGGAGGGTTGGTTATTGTTTGCAATCGGATTAGTCGCAATGATTCCGCTGCATCTCGGTCCGCCGAGAATGGGAGCAGATTTGCTGATTTTTTCGGGGATTGAAAAATTCAGATACGGTTTGCTTATTCTTGCGACAATTCTTTTATTCTTCGCAGGATTAAAAATAATATCGCCTGTAAATAACATTCAATCAAAAATAATTTTAGCGGTTTTGTGTATCGCAACATTACTGAATTTATGGGACAATTACAGTTCGTTTATGCTGAACCGCGATATGGAAAACTGGATTGCAAACGGTAAAAATACAGATGATTTTGTCTTGCAATTTGACTTTCAGACAATGTGGAGAACTTTTGCAAGAATTTCCCTTTATCTAGCGACAATTGCATTGATTTATAAATCCGGAATC
Organism: uncultured Kaistella sp.; assembly: GCA_964532055.1. Classification (GTDB taxonomy): domain Bacteria; phylum Bacteroidota; class Bacteroidia; order Flavobacteriales; family Weeksellaceae; genus Kaistella. The sequence continues at coordinate 3,477 of CAZHFE010000062.1, forward strand.
AAAAAATGGCAGTTTGCTTTGCTCACAGTTTTTTCTTTAATCGGGATTATTTTCTGTTTTCTGTGTTTAATCAATTTCCCAGATTACTATTTTCCGTTTATGATTCCAGCAATTGCTCTTGCTCCTGCTTATTGGATGGGAATTGCTGTGTTGACAAAGAAATAATGAAGAAAATCCATTATCATTTCACAACTTCTGTCTTCCGTCAAAATTTCGTATTTTTGCGGCTCAATTATTAGAAAAAAATGTTAGAAAAGATTGATCAATTATTAGTTGAAGTGGCAAATTTCAGTTCAGCAAATAAAGATGAGATTGAACAATTCAGAATAAAATTTAGCGGCAAGAAAGGTATTCTTAACGATATTTTTGCCGTATTCAAAGATGTCCCCAACGAACAGAAAAAAGAATTTGGGCAGAAAATCAATACGCTAAAACAAGCCGTAGAAACAAAACTCGATGATTTAAAAAACGTAACCGTTTCTGACATTATCATCGAAAAAGAAGATTTGACAAGACCCGGATTTCCGTCTGAATTGGGAACTCGACATCCGATTAATTTAGTGAAAAATAAAATCATCGAGATTTTCAAATCCATTGGCTTTGCTGTTGCAGACGGACCGGAAATTGAAGACGATTGGCATAATTTTACCGCACTCAACTTACCGGAATATCACCCTGCAAGAGATATGCAGGACACGTTTTTCATAGAAACCAATCCCGATATTTTATTACGAACTCATACTTCTTCAGTACAAATCCGCTATATGGAAGAAAATCAACCGCCGATAAGAATTCTTTCGCCGGGAAGAGTTTTCCGGAATGAGGCAATTTCTTCCCGTTCACATTGTATTTTTCATCAAATCGAAGGATTGTATATTGATGAAAATGTGAGTTTTGCAGATTTGAAACAGACGATTCAGTTTTTTACCACAGAACTTTTCGGGAAATCGAAAATCAGAATGCGACCATCTTATTTCCCTTTCACAGAACCGAGTGCCGAAGTTGATGTTTATTGGGGGCTGAATTCTGAAACAGATTACAGAATCACGAAAGGAACAGGTTGGCTGGAAATTATGGGTTGCGGAATGGTAGATCCTGCTGTTTTGAAAAACGTAAACATTGATGCCGATAATTTTTCCGGTTATGCTTTCGGAATGGGAATCGAAAGAATCGTGATGCTGCTTTATCAAATGAGCGACATCAGAATGTTTTTTGAAAACGACAAAAGAATGTTGGAGCAGTTTAAATCTTTATGATAAATTGCCTTAAAATTATAAATCCTGTAAAATTAATTTTACAGGATTTTTTATTAATTTTACGGTTTATACTAAAAACACAAAACCAAAATGCAGAGTTACCGATTAAGAAAAATCATTCATTATTCTCTTATCGCATGTGTTTTGTTGATACAGGTAATTATTGCAGGTGTGTTTTACAACGAATTTACAGGTAAGAAAAATTTGTCTTTTGTTGAAAATCAATTAAAAGAAATTCATTCATTAGAATATTTAACCAACGATTCCCGAAAAGAACTTCTGAATTCGCAGGATTTTTTTCAGAAATATTTGGTAAGCGAAGACAACAAATACCTGAAATCTTATTTTGAATCGATAAACCGGCTTACCAAAAATCTGGATAGTATAGATGGGCTTAAAGATAAAAACCCGAGATTAAAAAATGTCTTAAGCACGATAAAAAAAGACTCCTCAGAATTTAAAAAATTTAAAGTGCTGATTGATTCTACTTATCAGGTTTCCAAGAAATCAGATTTCAAAATTCGGGAAGAATTACCTGTATTGAAAAAATATTATTTTCCTGCCGATAAAGAATTTTTTGATATAGAAACCAATGTTTTTTCAGATTCTATTAAGAAAAAAGGATTTTTCGGAAGAATAGGAGATGCCATTGCCGGAAAAGAAAACGTGCGGAAAGAAAGCATTATCATCACGCTGAAAAACGGCAAAACCACTACTCCATCTCAAATGAGAAAGGAAATAGAAAACCTCATCAATTCCATCAACAATCATTACACTAAAGAGGTACAGAAAATACAGACCAATGTTACCAAAAACCAAGACAACAGCAACAGGTTATATAAAATATTCAGCGATTTAATGGTTTATAGTAATAATTTGATGGGCATTTATGAATTGGGCATCAAAGATTCTAAAACCGCTCTGGAAAAAGAATACAACAAACAAAATTCTAAAACCAACAAAATCAGACAAAATCTTATTTTAGGATTGATGATTCTGATGTTTATTGTTTCGCTATTGCTGATGTTTTTGACAAGAATCGCTTTTGTTTACGAGAAAAAACTTAAATCCGCAAACGAGCAAATCAACGAAAATCTGAAATTCAAAAACAGAATTTTGGGAATGTTGAGCCACGAACTGAGATCTCCGCTGAAAATCATAGGAATTTTCATCAACAGAATCAAAAAGAAAACCGATGATGAAAACATCAAAGAATATCTGAAATCTATCTCTTTTACCAACAACACTTTGCTGATGCAGGCAAATCAGATTCTGGAATATACCAAAAATCAGCAGGTTGAAAACAAACTGATTCCGGTACGTTTTAATCTAAAAAACGAAATCAATTCCATCTTAAATTCCCTAGAACCGTACATTGAAACGAGGAATAATATATTCATCACCAATGAGAATATAAATCCCGATATTGAAGTATTTTCTGACAATACAAAGATTAACCAAATCTTTATGAATATTCTGGGAAATGCCAATAAATTCACCGAAAACGGACAAATCAGCGTGAATGTAAAAACAGAGAATGTGGACGAAAATACCGTTTTACTTACTTCGGAAATCAGCGATACCGGAGTCGGAATTTCACAATCTGATTTGGAAAAAATATTTGAACCGTATTATCAAGGAGTGTTATCTGATGATGTTGAAAATCTCGGAGCCGGTTTGGGATTGAGTTTGTGCAAAGAACTTGTGGAACTGTATTCCGGAAAGATTTCTGCTTCCAGCGAGTTGGGCAAAGGAACAACCGTAATTTTTTCTGTTAATCTTAATAATGAACAATAAAATCATCAATTTTCTCCTTGCCGATGACCACAGTATGATAAGACTGGGTCTTGTTTTTATGATAGAAGACATTGGTTTAAGCTGCGAGATTTTTCACGCCTCTAATTTGCGGCAGGTTTTGGAAATTGTTAAAACAACTCCGATAGATATTGCCATCATCGATGCTCATTTTCCTGACGGAAACAGTCTTTCTGTTTTACCCGAAATCCGAAAAATAATTCCCGAAATCAAAATACTGATTTATACCGGAATTGATGAACAAACGCACTCACTGAAATTTATCAATGCAGGTGCAAACGGTTTTTTGAGTAAACTGAACGAGGAAGACGAAATAAAGCAAGTCATCTTGAAAATCTATCGGGACGGAGAATATCTTTCTCCCAAAACGCAATCTCTGCTAATGAATTCGCTGCGAAATCCCAATCTCATCAATCCTTTATCAAATTTGACAGAAAGAGAAATGGAAATTGCAGAATTGTACACCAAAGGTTTCGGAAATCTGGAAATCGCGAATCAATTAGACATCAAGCAAAATACTGTAAGCACCCTCAAAAAAAGGATATTTGAAAAACTGAAAATCGAAAATATCGTAGAACTTATAGCATTGATTAAAGAACATCGGTAGATACAAATCTGTAGAAAAATATCTACACTCCAATCGACATTTATCTAAATACTTTATAGTGGTATCACCAGAATCTGTTGCTATTTTTGTACAGAAACACAAAGATGGAATTTACAGGTTCTAATTAACACAAATGAACATCAATCCAACGATGAAATTACAGAGCTTTTTGGCTCTGTAATTTTTATTTAAACCACCGTTTTGCTTGATTGTAATCAATGAAATAGGTGAGTTTCAAAGAAACATTATTTACCATAGGTTCATCAAATAATCTGGTGAAATTTTCATTGAAGCCGATTTTAGATTCACTCAGATAATTTCCTACGGCATTTCTATACAGTAAAGAAAGTTGACTTCCGGGAGCAAACCACCATGAATAACTCAAATCTACATTCCACGAGTTGAAAGTCCCATTTCGGTTTTCGCTGAAAAGCGTGGTATCAGTTGTACTTCCGTCGGGATTGAGCGCTGCAAAATTTTTGTAGGTAACCTCAGAAAAATAATGCCGGAAAGACAAATTCACAGCCATTTTATTGTTGATGGTATATTGTGATGTGATGGAGTTTTCTACCGTAAAGCGGTTCCGTTTTCCTATAAAAATATCGCTATTGTTTCTTCCTGCAAAACCTTTATCATTGTTCTGATAATTAAAATTTGCAAAATAATACAGCCGCAGTTTATCAGAGAATTTGTAACTCGGGCTGATTTGGTAAATTAGTATGTATCGACCTTTTTCATCATAAGCATAATAATCAATAAAAGTATTGATACGGAATTTTTTTCTGTTATCAGTATTAATAAAAATCCACGGATTTATCATTGCTGGTACTTTCAGGAATTTACCATCGGTTCTCGGTTCATAAATATCGTTTTCTCCAAAAGGCAAAATCATCAAACCGCCGCCAAAGTTGAAAAAACTTCTGGTCTGCATTTCCAGATTGTTGTGAATGATAAACTGCGAAAACAAGTCATAGTCTAATCTTCTGGTATGTGTTAAGGATAGATTATAATACAGGTTATTCAGATTTCCTTTCGGCTGAAGATATCGGTAAGAATAGCTTCCGTTCAGCGTATAGAAATTGGTTCTGTCCAGATAACCCAAATCATTAATATCATAATTTTTTGTACGGAAATAAGCATTAAAGTCAAAACGGTTTTCGCCCGAAATTTTACCGAACCCTACTTTCGCAGCAGTACCTGATTTGGTTTCAGATTCCATCACAAAACTTTCTTTTATTGTACCGTAATATTTGTAGGTATTATTTTTATTATTGATGTCCCAAAGAAATGCGGTAACATTAGAATCCCTGAAATCACCGTCTCTTGTAACATTGGTATTAACTAATGAAACGGAAGAGTTTCCGTGAAATCTCTGGTCGAAAACCATCACATTATAATTCGCCCATGGTTCAGTAACTTCTCCACGTATTTCTCCGGTGTTGGTATTCAGAATTTTAGCGGTCATTTTTTCGGTAATAGCGTTAAAGAAACCGATTCCCAAACCTTTACCTGTTCTTCCTGAAATTTTTATAGCGTTGAAAAGGTTTACTTTTTCAGGATTTTCCAAAAGTTCTTCATCAGCATTCAATGTGGGAAATCTTGACGGATATCCACCGATTCTTCGGGAATAAAACAAATCTCCTTTGCTGAAAAGTTCTGTACCTTCAGTAAAAAAAGATCTTTGTTCCTGAAACTGCACTTCAAACGGTGATAGATTGAGAACAGATGCATCAAAAGAAGCCTGCCCGAAATCAGGAATCAAAGTAAGGTCTAAAGTAAAAGCATCATTAATGCCGTATTTCAAATCCATTCCGCCATTGAAATCTGCGGTGGTTTTTCCGTCATAATTATTAAGATACGAAGAAAAGTATGGCAGAAACGAAAGCCGAACAGGAGGATTGATGTTTTCAACATCCTGCAAAACTCCATCATACAGCATATAACCGCCTTTTTTATTGTCCACAAAATTCCAATCGTAAACCGTGCTGGTTCTGTTGACCAATCTTAAAAAATTGATTCCCCATTCCTGCACATCTTTCTTTGGAAACCGTAGTTCGGAAAAAGGAATTTTCATTTCTACTACCCACGCTTTTTCATTGATTTTCACGGCAGAATACCACACTGCGTTCCAACTCATATCTTCACCCATATCATTGGTAATTTTCGCATCGAGTTGCACCCCACTTGGAAGAACGAGAAATTCTAAACTTTGCTGATTGTCATTGTATCCGTTGATGGTAACTCCGAAAATATCGTCGTTTTCCAGATCATCTCTTCTGGTGAGTTCTTTTGCTATTTTTTCGGGATTGTCATAAAGCACCGCACCAAAGTAAATTCCGGTATCATCATACAAAACTTTTACTTCGGTTTTCAGGGAATCTGGTTGCGGTTTTCCATTATTAGGTCTTCTTTCTGTGAAATCTTTTGCAATGGGAGCATTCTGCCATATTTCCTCATCGAGAATTCCGTCTATTTTCGGAGCTGAACTTGTTTTTATCGCAGTGATTTTTTTCCGGATAATATTATCGTTTTCAAATTTTTGAGCATCAATATTTAATAAAGAAAAAAGAAATATAAGGAGCGCTAACTTCAGCTTCATAGGAAATTTTAGTAATAAGACAACAACAGTGGTTCTTTTGTTACAAAAAATTCTAATTTATTTTGAAAACTTCAGCGGGTACTTCACATTTTTGTACGAATCAAGGTCGGCTTTCAGAGAACCTACCGCCAATTGTGCTTTCATAGAAACGGGAATATAATTTCCGTCATTACTTACCCACATGGTAACTCCTTCTTTGTCTTTGAAAACTCTTCCGCTCATCACTTGTGGGATGATTTTCAAGCAGTTAATGGTTCCTAATTTTGTTTTTATGTTTTCCGTTCCTGCTATTTTTAGTTGAAAAGGGAACATTTCATCATCAATCCAAACGTTTAATTTTAAAACACTTCCTACTTTTAAATCTGTAGAATCCAAACTTCTGAGATAATAAAATGCAGAAAGCATATCCTGAATTCCTTTTACGGATTTAATGACTTTGGAGCCGTTTGCAGGATTTTTTTTGTCGGTAAGAATGAGCGTTTGGTTATCGTGATTGAAAACTGTATTATAATGTTGGCTGTAACTTCCTTCATTCACATTTCTCACATAGAAACTCGGCAAACCAGTATCGTAATTGATGAAACTTTCATATATATCTTCTACCTTAAAAAAAGCGCGTACTGCTCCTGTTGTTCTACCATAACCTTTCACATAAAAATGCGGTTCACCTTGATAAGTGGTTTTCAGTGTGGTGAGTGTCGCAGTTCCTGCGTTGAGAATGCCGTAATGAATACGGTAATTGAGTTCTTCACCGGATTGTATATTGTCTAATTTCTGTGAAAATCCTATCACAAAAAATAGTAATGCAAAGATGCTCGTCAATTTTTTCATGGTTTGTTTTTTGCAAAAATTTTGCCACAAATATAGAGTATTGTATTCCATTGATTGCCTGTAATTTACACTTATGGATTTTTATTCAGCATCGCTGCAAATCTCTCGCTTTTAAATTCCATTAAAGTTCCCTTTTCAAAAACTTCGCTGTCAAAGATTTTTTATTTTTTACCAATTCTTCG
>CAZHFE010000063.1:0-1706 GCA_964532055.1 uncultured Kaistella sp.
TTTCACTTTTCCGATTTTTGCTTCCAAAATTCGCAATTTCTCTACAAAATCTGCTTCGGAAGAAATCTTGTCTTTCACAGAAACATAAAACTTAATTTTCGGTTCTGTTCCTGATGGACGAACGCAGACTTTTGTGCCGTCTTCGGTATAGAAAATCAAAACGTTGGATTTCGGAATCTCATCCATTACAGATTTTTCTCCCGTTTTTACGTTGAGTTTTGTTTGCTCTTTGAAATCTTTCAGTTCAGCGACAGCAGAACCTGCGATTGATTTTGGCGGATTGTTTCGGAAATCGGTCATCATCTGTGCAATTTCTTCTGCTCCTGTTCTTCCTTTTCTCACAACATTTACAAGTCCTTCGTAATACATTCCCAAATCCTTGTAAATCTCAATCATATACTGATACATCGTTTTTCCGTTTGCTTTGCACCACGCCGCGATTTCGCAAGCCAAAAGAATTGAACCGCAGGAATCTTTATCTCTCACAAAATCACCGGTCATAAATCCGAAACTTTCTTCACCACCGCAAATGAATTTTTCTTGTCCTTCTACATCGCGAATCATTTTCCCAATCCATTTGAAACCAGTCAATCCGACTTTGCAATCTACCCCGAATTTTTCGGCAATATCAAAGAAAATATCAGAAGTAACAATCGTAGAACCAATGAATTCTTTACCCGTAATTTTTCCGGCTTTTTTCCATTGGTGGAGAATGTAATATGTGAGGATTGTATTGCACTGATTTCCGTTCAATAATTGGATTTTCCCCTCAAGATTTCTAACAGCAATTCCCAATCTGTCTCCATCTGGATCGCAACCAATAACGATATCACCATTTGTAATATTCGCCAAATCCATTGCCATTTCCAAAGCTGCAGGTTCTTCCGGATTCGGAGATTCTACGGTTGGGAAATTTCCGCTCGGAATCATTTGTTCCTTAACCAAATCTACCTTTATGAATCCTGCTTTTTTCAATGCTTTCGGAATTGTGGTATAAGTAGTTCCGTGAATGGAAGTGAACACGATGTTAAGATTATCATACCCTATTTTATCCTTTTGATACAGTGAATTTTCCATACAGACATCAATGTAAACATCATCTTGCTCTTCTCCAATCCACTCTATTAAATCATCATTACCTTGAAATTTTATCTCATTAAATTTTGTAGCATAAACTTCTTTTATGATATTTTCATCATCTGGAGGAACTACTTGTGCACCATCATTCCAATATACTTTGTAACCGTTATATTCTGGCGGATTGTGAGAAGCTGTGAGAACAATTCCAGCGTTGCATTTTTTGTCGCGAACCGTGAAAGATAATTCTGGAGTTGGGCGATGTTGTTTGAACAACAAAACCTTGATTCCGTTTGCTGTTAAAACATCTGCGACAATTTTTCCGAATTCTTTGGAATTGTTTCGTACATCATAAGCAATTGCTACTTTTTTATCCTCATTGGGAAATTTTTGATGGATATAATTTGCCAAACCTTGTGTGGCTTGTCCGAGTGTATATTTATTCAACCGATTTGTCCCAACTCCCATAATTCCGCGCATTCCGCCTGTTCCAAATTCTAATTCTCTATAAAAAGAATCTTCTAAATCAGGGGAATTGCTGTCAATCAATTCCTGAACTTTTTGTCTTGTTTCTTTATCAAAAATATCGGTAAGCCAAAGTTGTGCTTTTTCTAATGTTGTCATATTTT
>CAZHFE010000063.1:1806-10697 GCA_964532055.1 uncultured Kaistella sp.
TTATCAAAAATATCGGTAAGCCAAAGTTGTGCTTTTTCTAATGTTGTCATATTTTTTGGTTTTTATTTAAAGGTTGGAAGCGGGAAGATGGGAGATTGAAGTTTTTTATCTTATTCCAATTCCCTATTCTCCAAAATCGCTTTTTCTTCTACTTTTATTTTTTTAGACGGATTTCCGTAATACACTAATTTTGAGGTATTTGTAATTTTTCCTTTCATTTCTTCATCTACATTCAGTTCGCTGTAATTTCCGTTTTGGGAATCAATTTCTAACTCTTTGATATACCAATAAGGCGAAATAATACTTGCTGTATCTTTGATATTCAGTTTCAGAAAACCCGTTTTTCCAAGTAAATTTGCACGGCTTTTTCCCGTCATAGAAACATCTGCTTTTTCAGAAATTACTGAACCTATAAATTTAGAATTATCTTTTATTTTCATCGAAAAATTTTCAGTTTTCATCTGGCTTGAAATATTAAGTTCCACAGAATCAGATAATTTAATTTCGTTGAAAGGATTTTTCCCATAAATCGTAATGTTATAAAAATCGACTTTGTCTGTTTCAGATTTTTCTGATATCGAAAGTTGTCCTTTTTCGACTTTGATATTCAGGTTTTTAAAAACATTCGGATAGGTTTCTACATTCACAAAATTATGAGGATTTTGAACATAAAACACCCGAAACTTACCTTTAAAATCAATTTTAGAAAATTCGGAAAGCTCCACATCTTTAGATTGTATTTCGCCTTTCGGCGTTACTTTTCCGCAGGAAATTGCTGTTAAAAAAATCAGAAAGTAAAATAAATTTTTCATAAAATTATCGTATAAGCTCATTTTCAAATTACCACATTCTAAATCACTTCCTCAATATGATAATTCTTATGTTCCCGATTGGTTCTGATAATAAGTTCTCCCAAAAAGCCTGCTACAAAAAGCAGAGTCCCAAGAATCATCATGGTTAAAGCGATGAAAAACCAAGGATTGTCTGCAATTAGATTTCCGTAAATTTTGTAAACATACACATCAATCAGTTTTGAAATTCCGAGCCAAAGTGCCGAAAGAAACCCAAAAATAAACATTAAAGTTCCTGCTGCTCCGAAAAAGTGCATTGGTCTTCCTCCGAATCTGCTCACAAACCAAAGTGTTACCAAATCCAAAAAGCCACGTACAAAACGCTCGGTGCCGAATTTTGAACTTCCGTAAGGTCTTGCTTGGTGTTGCACAGGTTTTTCTGTAATATTTCTAAATCCTGCATTTGCCGCCAAAACCGGAATGTAACGGTGCATATCGCCGTAAACATCAATGGTTTTTACAACTTGCTTTTTGTATGCTTTCAGTCCGCAATTGAAATCGTGAAGCGAAACTCCGGAAACTTTTCTTGCTGCAGAATTGAAAAGTTTTGAGGGAATGTTTTTTGTCATCAAATTATCAAAACGTTTTTTCTTCCAGCCAGAAACAATGTCGTAATTTTCGTTTTTTATCATTGCATACAATTCGGGAATTTCTTCGGGAAAGTCTTGTAAATCTGCATCCATTGTGATAACAACATCGCCGTTTACTTTTTCAAAAGCAGCGTGAAGTGCTTGTGATTTTCCGTAATTCTTTGAAAATTTAATTCCGTGAATTGATGAATTTTGGGTTTTCAGATTTTCTATGATGCTCCAAGATAAATCGGTACTTCCGTCATCTACAAACCAAACTTCGTAAGAAAGTTGATTGATTTTGCAGACTTTATCAATTCTCGAAAAAAGTTCTTCAAGAGATTCTTCTTCGTTGAGAAGTGGAATGATGATGGATAAGTTTAAAGTATTCAATTTTTTAGATTTTTATTAAGGTAAACAATCGCTTCATCGGGCGAAAAAACAGGAATTTCCGATGTAGAAAAATCTTTCAGATTCCGGGTAATAATTCCGTCTAAATTTTTGATTTGATGAGCACAAAAAATCTGAATAGCGTCTTCAAAATCTTTGTGATGAGATTTCAAAGAATTTCGAAGAATGGTTTCATCAACAGAGATTATTTTCAAATAGTTCAAAATTTCATCAATCAAATCACGAAGTATTTCTTCTTTGATATTTTTTTTGCAAACGTAATGTATTGTTGCGATGCAATGCGAAGATGTGAAAATGTCAATATTTTTATCTATCGAAAAATTGAAAATAGAAGAAACCATTTCAAAATACGGATTTCTTCTCAAAATTAAATCAATGATAATATTCGTATCTAAATAAAATTTCATCTCAAGAGTATTTTTTTTCTAAATATTCTCTGCGAAAATTATCTAATTCTTCGTCTGTATATTGTGGTTGATTTTTAGGAATCATATCCAACAATTTTTTCATTTTCGGTGAAAATTCGGATTCTTCGGGATTTTTTTCTTCTAAACTTTCAAAATATTTTTGAACCATTTCCGAAACACTTCTCTGCGTTCCTTTTGCATAACGCTTTGCTTTTTCTACAGCAGATTTTTCTAATGATAATGTGAGTTTCGTTGTCATAATACGTATTATTTACACAAATATACGTATTGTTTTTTAATCGATACTTCTACTTCTAAAAAAACTTCCGAAAAAAGTAGATAAAATTACATAAAAAACCAAGATTGCTCCGAAATAATACGTGAACTGCCGAAACGTAAACATATCTTTATCCTTAATCATTTCGAGTGAAAAGCTTTTTAATCTTTCCCGATATTTTTGGTTGAGTTCTTTTTTTTCCTCATCTTTTGTCAAAAATTGTTTTGCTTTTTCGTATTCATTATTAAGTTCGGTTTTTTGTCTTTCTATATATTGAAAGTTGAGCAAATCTTTGGCATCTTTGTCTGCAAAATTAAGGAATGAATAAATACTGAGAATAGAGAGAATACCACCCACAAACATTGGTTTGAAAGCTCTTCCAAAAGCATCTCGAAATCCCATTTTTACCCCCGATTTTTTCACGGAGTTTACAGAAAAAAATGCTCCTGCTAAATAAATTGCAGGAAGCAAAAAAGCGTTGATGAGCAAAGAATTATTGAAATAATCGGTATTCATACCAAAAAAATACATTGCAAAAAAAACCAACATTGTGGCTATAAACAGTATGAAACCAATGGTATAAACGTTTTTTATCATATTGAGAGTTTTATCTTTCTTAAAATTTTTGAATTTTGATTTAATCGCTTATCTTTGCACCGGCAAGTCCTAAACAACCAGCTCCTGAAAATCCTCCAGGGTGGGAACGCAGCAAAGGTAATTGGTTGTAGCGGTGTGATTTAGGTAGCTTGCCATTTTTTATTTGATTTGCTGATTTGAAAATTCGATAATGTGTTGATTAATTTTCTGATTCTAAAAATTACAACATCATCACATTATGAATTCTTCTCCTATTTTTGGTAATGTAAAATCAATATTTTTATCTCCGAAATGCTTTTTCGCACTTTCGTGATTAATTTCTATGGGCGGAAATGTATCGAAATGACAACCAATTACTCTGGGTGTTTTCAGTAATTCCGAAGCTGCAAAACTGGCTTTTCTAGCACACATGGTATAATGACTTCCTACGGGAAGAATTGCCAAATCAATTTTCCCGAATAATCTCGGAAATAATTCCATATCTGCCATTATACCTGTATCTCCTGCAAAATACATATTTTTTCCATCTGCAAATCTGAAAATATAACCAGAAGCTACACCACCATAACTTCCGTCAGGAAAAGAACTCGTGTGAGAAGCGGGAACCATTGAAATTTTCAAATCGTCGATTTTCGCCGAACCGCCGAAATTAATATCAATAGAATTCGGGTGGTTGAAATAACCGCAGATTTCTGGTTGTCCTATTACCGTTGCATCGGGATAAGTTGCCAAAACTTCTTTTACATCTGCAATATGATCGCCGTGTGCATGAGTAATCAATACAAAATCAATATTTTGGGTTTTAATATCAAAACCAGATTGGTCTTTTTGATAATTGTAAAAAGGGTCGGAAAGGATATTTTTCCCTTTATAAGTGAACAAAAAACAGTTTTGTCCGAGGAATTTTATTTTCATTTTTTTGATTTTATTATTTCACGCAAAGGTCGCAAATATTTTTTATGTTTCAAGCTACAAGGTGCAAGTTTAAGGTTCGTTATTGCGAAGAGCGAAATAAAATCGTGTGACGTAGTAATCTGTCGAAAAATAGTTCTTTTTTTTCAAGGATTGTCCCAATCCACGGCGTTCCGTTGGCAATTCCATCATCACACATTCTATTACATAATTTTTCCCTTCGGTTAAGATACGCTTTGCTTAATTCGTATTTAAAAAATAATTTTCTTTTTGTATTGATAATTTATTTAATTTTGCTTTAGGATATTTTATCCTTTTTAATTTATTGACTTTTAAAAACACTTATGATGAAACATACAACTATTTCTTTTTTCGAGAAATACAGAATTCTCTGCATTTTAGTTCTTTTCTTATCCCTCTCTTCAAATGCGGTAAAAGCACAGGTTGCAACCGCTTATACTTTTGCACAGAGCAGCGGCACTTATCAGGAAATCTCCGGGGGAACCGAATATACGGCAACAGGCAGCGGATATAATGATGCCGGTTTGGATGATTTAGTATATTCTTTATCATTTTTTAATTTTTATTATGATGGTGCTATATATAATCAGGTCAATATATCTACTAATGGCTTTATCACACTGGGAACTACTGTTCCGGCAACAACAAACTATACACCAATTAATAGTGCTGCTGGTTATTCCGGTGCTATTTCTGCTTGGGGATTAGATATTAATGGTTTTGCAAGTATAGGAGGTCGTACAAGCGTAATGTCTGTAAGTGTTTTGAATGCAGCTCCCAACAGGATATTGGTTTGCCAATGGAAAAACTTCAGACCGGTTGTTTCAAATAATACAACCCACGTTCCTTATTTGAACTTTCAAATCCGGCTGCATGAAGCAACCGGGAGAATTGAAGTCATCTACGGAAGCAACGGATATGCTGCGGGATCAAACACTACAGGTAATCTCACCGCTCAAGTGGGATTAAGAGGTCCCAACAATACTTTTGCGACCAATGTAAACAACAGATTAAATAATACTGCTACTGCGTATTCTTCTTCAACTGCGGGGGCAGCAAATAATTCATCTCAGACTTTTAATTCAACGGTTTCTCCACCCGGTATGCCGCCGAGCGGATTGACTTATACATGGACGGCGAATACGACTATGCTCCCTCCAATTAATCCCAATGCAGATAGCATTACGAAAAACTCCGCACGCTTTACTTGGTCAGAACCCAATACTTCTCCGGGAAGCGGATATGATATTTACTACAGTACCTCTGCAGCTGCACCGACAAGCGGTACAACACCAACAGCAACTGTTACCGCGGGAGTAACACAATATAACACACCAACTACATTAACACCCAATACCGTGTATTATTATTGGATACGTTCCAACTATGGCGGTTCAAATAGAAGCGTCTGGTCAGGTGGCTATTTTAATACCCTACCCGACTATGATTGTCTGTACGGAGATGGGCAGATAAAAGGATCAGTTGTAAATGGATATACCGTTACAATTGGAGGTACCCAAAGAGTTGCCGATGATATTATTGTTCCGGCAGGTAAAACATTAACGGTAAGACAGATTACGCTGGAAGCACTTGCAGGGAACACTATCAATAGTGCTGTTATCAACATCAGAGCCAACAATGCGGGAGTACCGGGAGCGGTTATAAGTACGGTAACGATGGCTCCATCCTCCTCATCTCTATATACCACAGCATTTGGTTTGAATGTATATCATCTGACATTTAATATGTCAACTCCTGTCGTATTGGGTGCAGGAACCTATTGGCTGGAAGTTACCATGAGCAGAACCGGAGGAGGTGCCGCATATTGGAGGGCAACCAATACAGGCAGTTATGGAGCAATATCTCAATATAGTACTAATTCAGGTACCACTTGGAATGTTGATACCGAAGGAAACAATATGGTCTATTACGTAGCCGGAGATTGTGAAGACTGCCCAACTTTCAGCTCCACAATTTCTATAGGGGGAGGTACTACAACACCCGGTAGTTTATACCCTACGATTACTGCCGCTATTGCAAGTTTAGCAGGTTGCGGTATTACACAACCGACTACATTGGTTTTGAACAGCAGTTATAATTCTTCGGGGGAAACTTACCCAATTATTATACCGAATATTCCAGGTTCAAATGCAACCAATACCGTTACCATAAAACCCGATACAGGTGTAACCGCTGCGATTACAGGCTCTGTAAATAACAATGCTCTCATCAGATTAAACGCGGCAAGCAATGTAATCATTGACGGAAGCAATACAATTGGAGGTACTTCAAGAGATCTCACAATTACCAATAATGGTACAACCGCACCCAATGTAATATTAATCGGTTCGCCAAACACTACTCCTATTACCAATGTAACGCTTAAAAATATCAATATTATAAACCATAGTGATAATACGGCTATTTTTGTCTCTTCAAGTGCAACAATAGGAGACCCGGGATATTTTAACAATATTACCATACAGAATAACAACATTCAAAGAGCGTATATAGGATTATATATAAACGGAAATACGGCAGCAGGAAACGGAGCTAATTTATTGGTTACAGGTAATGATATGAATACAGCAGGAGGAAACTCCATCACGGGGAGAGGTATATCTGTTTTTGGTGTAGATGGTGCTGCTGTCATTAGTAATAATAATATTGGGAATATTAATGATGCATATGGACCTGATACCTTTTTTGGAATTATGGCATCTACCGGAACAAACAATCTAACCGTATCTGGTAATACTATTTCAAGCATTGTTTCAACTGCAACTAATACCACCAATTATGGTATTTATATTGTACCTACTAATAATGCGATAAGCAATACAGCGATTAATGTATATAACAATACTATTTCGGGCATATCAACAAGAAGTACAAATACTACTATTGCGGGAGCAGGAATATATGTAGAAAACAATACAAAAAATGTAAATATTTATTCCAATAAAATATCTGACATTAAGAATGTTAACACAAGTGGTTATCCGGTAGCAGGGATTTTGTTAAATTCATCTTCTACTTCAGCCAATACATCAGTTTACAACAATATGATATGGGATGTGGCAGGTTATGGCAGTACAACAGTAGGACGGAATGGTTTCGGAATGGCTGTTCTCAACGGAAGAGGATATAGCATCTACCATAACAGTGTTAATATGACCACCAACCAAACCCTAAATAATAGTATTAGTGCTGCAATATATATATATGCTGTTGCTGCAGACAATGGCATAAATTTACGGAACAATATTTTTGCCAACAGACAAACCGCCAATGTACGTTATGCGATTTATTCTTTAACAACTACCGGCTTAAGATTTTCAGATATTAATTTTAATGATTATTATAGCTCCGGAACTAATTTAGGATATTTTAATAATGCTGTAAGATTAGATATTGCAGCATGGCGTACCGCAACAGGTAAAGACGCCCAATCTGTAAGCATCAATCCGCCATTTGTGTCTAATACAGATCTTCATTTAGTCGGTGGTGGTTGCGGCGTTGCGCAATCATTACCGGGTACGCCGATAGCGGGGGTAACTACCGATATTGATGATGAAACCCGCGATGCTGTTTCTCCCGACATGGGAGCAGATGAAGTGATGAGAAAAGCTGTCTGGAACGGTTCATGGTCAAGTTCGCCAACAAGTGATAAAAATGTAATTTTCAGAGGGAATTACAACTCAACAGGAAATATTTCAGCGTGTACCATATCGGTAGAAAGCGGTAATGTGGTCATTCAGCCCAATCACAGCATAACTGTTGACAATGGCATTTCGGTGAATAATGCTTTAGGTTCATTGACGATAGAAAGCGATGGTAACCTGAAACAGTTGAGTACTTCACAGGGGATCAATACGGGTAATATTACAGTACAGAGAGCGTTAGATTTCACCACCCTCAGAAAAGAATACAACTATTTGTCTTCACCGGTGGTTTTTGAATCGGGACAAAACTTCAAAACGCTTTATCCGGGAGTAACCAACCCTGCGAATTATCCTGCTGTTTTGTATTATTTAGAAAGCACCGGTAAATTCTACACCTCATCGGGAGCAGGTATTTTAGGAAGAGCTTTGGCAGTGCAAGAAGCAAAAACCGGTTCGGGAATTACCAATAACCGTGCAGATTTCAAAGGCGTTCCGTATGTGGGTAACTTTACTTATAACTTAGATTACACTGTAGGCGGAAACGGATTTAATCTGGTAGGAAATCCTTATCCGAGCAATATTGATTTAGATGTACTTTATACCAACAACAGTACCCAAATCAATGCAGATTTCAGATTCTGGGACAATAAAGCCAATGACATTTACACTCAGCAAGGAACAGGTTACAGCGGAAGAGCGTATGCAAGATACAACGCTGCTTCTCACACCGGAAATGAAGCAGGCTATTATTTAGACCCTTCTCAAACGATAGGAAATAAAAAGCCGAATAATATTCTGAAAGTAGGACAAGGAATGATGGTACAAAGATTACCAACAGGAACGGCTCTTACGTTCAATAATCCTGCAACGCTGAAAACAACGAGTAATACAGGCAGTGTCTTTTTCGGAAGAACATCAGAAGAAAACAGCCGTTATTGGGTTACGCTGAAAACACCGAACAATCTTGTTCTTACTTCAGCCGTTGTTTATCTTGATGACCGCAGCAGTGCTTTCGGAGTAGAAGATTCTAAGGTAGGAAGCGGTGAATCCGATTCGTTCTACACGATCACTTCCGATTCAGAAAAAGTAGTGATTAACGGACGCGGCGGTTTTGATATAGAAGATGTTGTACCATTGGGAACAACACATTTCGAAATGGGCAATTATACGATTGCTTTGGA
>CAZHFE010000064.1:0-10651 GCA_964532055.1 uncultured Kaistella sp.
AACGGTTCTAAATTTATATCTTTGTACACTTTAAAAAAATCAGCAGAAAAATGGGGTTATTTGATATGTTCACGCAGGATATTGCGATTGACTTAGGAACAGCGAACACACTTATTATACACAACAACAAAATTGTTATTGACCAACCTTCAATTGTAGCGATTGAGCGTTCATCGGGAAAAGCAATTGCAGTGGGCGAAAAAGCAAAACACATGCAGGGAAAAACCCACGAAGACATCAAAACAATAAGACCTTTGAAAGACGGAGTTATCGCAGATTTCCATGCGTCTGAACACATGATAAAAGAATTTATCAAACAAATTCCCGGGATTAAAGGAAAACTTTTTCAGCCGACTTTGAAAATCGTAATTTGTATTCCATCGGGAATTACCGAAGTGGAAAAAAGAGCGGTAAGAGATTCTGCTCAAAAAGTAAACGCCAAAGAAGTACGCCTAATATATGAACCAATGGCGGCTGCAATAGGTGTAGGAATTGATGTGCAGAAACCCGAAGGAAATATGGTCATCGACATCGGCGGCGGAACTACGGAAATTGCAGTAGTTGCTTTGGGAGGAATCGTGTGCGACAAATCCGTAAAAATTGCAGGTGATGTTTTCACTAATGATATTGCTTATTATCTGAGAACACATCACAACCTCTACATTGGTGAAAGAACCGCCGAAAGAGTAAAAATAGAAGTCGGCTCTGCTATCGAAGAACTTGATGTTGAGATAGAAGATGTTCCTGTTCAAGGGCGTGATTTGATTACCGGAAAGCCAAAAGAAATTATGGTGAATTACAAAGAAATTGCACGAGCTTTGGACAAATCTATCATCAGAATTGAAGATGCGGTAATGGAAACATTGTCATTAACTCCACCGGAATTGGCAGCAGATATTTACAAAACAGGGATTTATCTTGCAGGAGGAGGCGCTTTGCTTCGCGGACTTGCAGACCGTCTTCACAAGAAAACGGGACTGCCTGTTTTTGTAGCAGAAGACCCGTTGAGAGCCGTAGTACGCGGAACAGGAATTGCTTTGAAAAATATGGATAAATTCAATTTCCTGATTAAATAATTTTTAAAAATTTTTACGGATTTTACAGATGGGGAATTTGCTGAGATTACTTTCAAAGAACGGTTTATTCTTCTTCTTTATATTTCTGCAAATCACTGCTTTGGTGCTTATTTTCAGCAGAAACTCTATGCAGCAATCTTGGGTTGCAGCACAAACTGCTGCTTTCAATTCGTGGGTTTCGGGATATATCGATGAAGGTGCTTCATATCTGAAACTCAAGCAGATTAATGAAGACCTTACTGCACAAAACAAAATGCTGATGGAGCAGGTTTACGGAAAAACCGCTTCGGAAATCCCACAGTTCAAAAAAGTACACGATACAATTGGAGGCGGGCAAATCTATACTTTCGTAGATGGTGAAATTGTTTTCAACAGCATCAACAGAAAAGATAATTACTTTACTATCAATCGCGGAAAGCGAGACGGAGTTTTTCCTAAAATGGGAGTAATGGCACCGAACGGAATCGCAGGAATCGTAATCAATACTACAGATTCTCACGCTTTAGTACAATCGGTTTTAAGTTTTGATAAAATCAAAATAAATGCAGCACTAAAAAAATCTGGCTATTTCGGAACTCTCACTTGGCGTGGCGATGATTCCCGAACAATGCACCTTTCTGATGTGCCGAAATATGTACCGCTGCAAATTGGCGATACTGTAGTAACCGACGGAAAATCTGCAATATTTCCGCGTGGTGTGATGATTGGCAAAATTGCCGGTTATGAAGTCGATAGTAAAACCGGTTTTTGGGATATTTCGGTAGAACTGAGCGAAAAAATGGGAAAACTCAGCAAAATATATGTCGTGAAAAATCTGAAAAAAGCAGAGGTAAGCAAGATACAAGATACTTTACAGGCAACAATTAAAAGAGAAAAATGATAACCAGAACAATTTTTACAGACTTTTTACTGATTGTTTTGCTGGTTGCATTACAGATTTTTTTGCTGAACAGAATTATGCTTTTCGGGAAATTCACTCCTGTTTTGTATCCTGTTTTTATCATGTTTTATCCGTTTTTCAGAAACAGGTTTCAGTTTCTTGCACTCAGTTTTATTTTGGGATTAGGAATTGATGCTTTTCTTTATACATGGGGAATCAACGCATTTGCAACCACGGTTGTTGCCTATTTCAGAACCGTAATTTTCAGAACATCTACTGATACTTCCACAGATTTTTTCTCTTTTCAGAGTTTGCAGTGGTCGCAGTTTTTACTCTTTATTGCATCGAGTATTTTCTTCCATCAGTTATTGGTGCAGTATATCGAGTTTTTCAAATTCAGCAGGTTTTTTGAAATTTTCATTAATGTTTTGGCAACAAGTGGTATTTCATTTATATTTATCCTCATGTATGCATTGGCATTTAAAATCAAACAGAGAATTTGAGAGTGTTGGATGATAGAAGTCAAAAGATGGAAGTCGGAAAAAGAAAGTTTCACTATACAATATACATTAACATATTTTAGCTGAAAGCCAAAAAATAAAACGTGAATTCAAAGTATCTTAAAATTTCCGTTGTACTCGCTGCACTTGCTGTAATTTTTATAGCACGGCTCGCTTATTTGCAATTATTTACCGACAGATACGCTTTGAATGCTGCCAATACTTCCATAAAAGCAGAATATGTCATTCCGCAACGGGGAGTTATTTTTGACCGCAACGGAAAAATTATGGTAGGAAACCAGCCTTCTTATGAAATTTCTTTTACCGAAGCATTGATGAGAACCGATTTTGACACTTTGGATTTTTGCCGTTTGATGAAAATCAATAAGCAGGATTTCATTAAAAAAGTCAATACTCTAAAAAAAGAAAAATACTATTCTAAACTTACTCCGATGACTTTCATGAAAAATCTTAGCAGGGAAGAAATCGCGAGAATACAGGAAATTATTTTTAAATATCCTGCATTCAACATTGTTTCCAGACCGCAAAGACAGTATGAAGTTTCCACATCGGGAAATCTTTTGGGCTATACCAATGAAGTAAATGAGCGCGACATCAAAAAAGATTCGCTGTATTATTTACCGGGAGATTTTATCGGAAAAAGTGGCGTGGAAAAAGCTTATGAAAAAGAATTGCGCGGTGAAAAAGGCGTAAATTATATCCAAAAAGATATTCGCCTCAGAAGCATCGGTTCATACAAAAACGGAACTTTAGACAAAGAAGTCGTTACCGGAAAAGACATTACACTCACTATTGACTACGATTTGCAGAAAATGGCAGAAGAAATGATGGTCAACAAACAGGGAGCCATTGTTGCGATTGACCCTACAAATGGTGAAATTCTGGTCATGGCAACTGGTCCCGACATAGACCCCAATCTTTTTACAGGAACCGAAAAAACAAAAAATCTCTACCGTCTTCAAATGGATACGCTCTACAACAACCGACCGACTTTTGACCGTTCTGTTCAAGCAGCTTATCCACCGGGGTCAACTTTCAAACTGCTTACTGCAGCTGCTGCAATGCAAATGGGAGTGATGAACGAAAATACAATTTTTCCGTGCGGAGGAGGATTTTTTTATAAAGGTTTACGGATTAAAGGACACGGCGGAGCAGACCCGCTTGTTCCTGCAATTCAGGTTTCCAGCAACTGTTATTTTTCTCACGCATTCATCGCCATTATGAATAAATATCCCGGAAATCCCACAAAAGGCGTGAATGAATGGAAAAAAATCATGAGCAGTTTCGGTGTGGGAGAATTTCTGAATAATGATTTGGCAGTCGGTTCCAAAGGAAGAATACCGAGCGGAGAATTTTACGAAAAAAGAAGCGGAGGAAAAAAAGACTGGAGCGGTTATTATACCATGAACGGCTCTATCTTCAACGGAATGGGACAAGGTGATGTTTTGCTCACTCCGCTGCAAATGGCAAATGCAACCGCCGCAATTGTAAACCGAGGCTGGTATTACACACCACACATCGTGAAATCTATCGATGGAAAACCAAATCCCGACCCTCGATTTAAGGTAAAACGCAAATCTTTAGTAGAACCGAAATATTTTGAGCCCATCATCAAAGGAATGGAAAAAGTAGTTTTGGCAGGAACAGCAAGGGGTTTGAAAACCAACGATTTTACCATGCTTGCAAAAACGGGAACAGCGCAAGTTCCGCAAGGAAAAGACAACTCTATTTTTGTTTTGGCTGCACCTGCCGAAAATCCTAAAATTGTAGTCGCCGCAGTAATGGAACACGCAGGTTTCGGTGCAACTTGGGCAGGTCCGGCTGCAACTGCTGTCGCCGAAAAATATTTACTAGGCGATTTGAAACGCGAAAATCTTTACAAAAAAATGGTTGGTGCGAGTTTTATGCCTGAATACAAAAGACAATGGATTGCAGATTTGAAACGAAAAGGTCTTTACAAAGAACCCAAAAAAGATTCCCTGAAAATCATGCAATTAGAAGACAGCATAAAAATCGTAAAAAGCCAAGCGTTGAGAGAAATACTCATTCATAAAAGAGATTCGATAAGATTCCGGTTAAAAAATACAACTCCCAAAAAATGAAATGGACAGAAGGAATTGATAAATTAGGTCTTACTTTATACTTTTTGCTCTGCATTTTTGCGGTAGTGAATATATATAGCGTAGATGTAAATTTAGGTAAAAAGCAGTTTGCTTTTTTCTGCATTTCTGTTTTTGTGGGAATCATTATTTTTCTCACCCGAAGCAAGTTTTTTGAAAATATGTCGGGAATTTTGTACATTATCGGTGTTTTGCTACTCATTGGTCTTTTCCCTTTCGGTAAAGAAATTCTGGGGCAGAAAAACTGGTACAAATTCGGGAGCTTTACCATGCAGCCCGTAGAATTTGCAAAAATAGGAACAGCTTTAATGCTCGCTAACTATGTTTCCGGTCATGATTTTAATCTGAAATACAAAAAATTTCTCTGGACTTCTCTTGCCATCATCGGCATTCCCGCAACTGTGGTTTTGGCAATTCCAGATGTAGGTTCGCTGTTGGTTTTCACGGCGTTTTTTATCGCGCTTTTCAGAG
The DNA here is from genome assembly GCA_964532055.1 of uncultured Kaistella sp. Classification (GTDB taxonomy): domain Bacteria; phylum Bacteroidota; class Bacteroidia; order Flavobacteriales; family Weeksellaceae; genus Kaistella. The sequence continues at coordinate 5,069 of CAZHFE010000064.1, forward strand.
AGGGATTGAGCAGCTGGTTTTTCGGGATCGGTTTTATTTTTGCAGCAGTTTTTCTGGTTTCACTCGCTATAAATCCTGTTTATGTAATTGCCGTAATTGTATTGATTGCCGCTGTTCTAATCTTTTTTAATTATTACAGAATTCATTGGAACGTACTTTCTGTGGTGGTGATTGTCGGCTCAGTTGCATTGCTTTCGGGATTGTCTTTCGGTGCACCGAAAATTCTGGAAAAAATGCCGAAACACCAAAGAGAACGGATAGAAGTTTTATTTAAGGGCGAAAAAGCATTCCGCGATACTTCCGGCTACAACCTGCTCTACTCGAAAACCGCAATAGGTTCCGGCGGATTTTTCGGCAAAGGTTACAGAGAAGGTTCGGTAACTCAAGGGAAATTTGTTCCCGAACAGGAAACCGATTATATTTTCTGTACCGTAGGTGAAGAGTGGGGATTTTTCGGCAGTACATTGCTGATTATTTGCTATGCCATTTTTATCGGCAGAATTTATTATCTGTCTGAAAGACAAAAAACAATTTTCAACCGTGTCTTCGGTTATTCTTTCGGCTCAATTCTTTTAATGCACTTTGCCATCAATTTGGGAATGGTAATGGGATTGTTCCCTACTGTTGGTATTCCACTGCCGTTTTTCAGCTATGGCGGAAGTTCGCTTTTGGCGTTTTCTATCATGACTTTTATTTTCTTTAAACTGAATTATACAGATAGGAATAGTTTGGTATAAAGCGAGAAGAAGATGGTTTTTCGTCACAAAAAACCGTTCTCAAAGTTTGAGAGCGGTTTTTTATATTTTTTGTAATGGCTTATTAATCTACTACTACATCAAATGCACCGTTTGTAGTAAGATTAGACTCCATGGTATATTGTTTGTTGGTAGCACCGTCATTGATGCTTAAAGCACAGGTGTTGGGAGGAATAGAACCCTCGTTATGTGCATACATCAGGATATAGTTGTATCCTAAATTATCCAACGTTACAGACACTTTCTTAATCTCAGACGGTCCTTTCAAAGTATACTGATCTAACACCAATTTTCCGTTGACATAAAGAGAAATAATATCTCCGTCAATCGTTCCGTGATCCCAAACTCCTAATTCCACAGTTTTTCTCGCTACATTCATTTTTCCTAAATTCACCACAGATCTTCCCATAAATGTAGATGGCATAATACTTGAGGTTACTCTCACATCATCGTCATCATCGTCGTCGTCATCGTCTCTTTCACAACCAATAAACGTGTACAGCATAACCGATGCTGCCAATAATAATAATAATTTTTTCATAGTTTTCACTTGATTTTAGAGTTAATTTTCAGCAAAAATATATTTTTTTTTGTTAATTACCAAATTTTACGTGCAGATTTTGCGCTTTTGAAGGCTACTCTGGCAGAATATAAAATTATTAAACCATAAGAAAAGTATTTCATCAAATAATTTTATCACCAAAAATCTTATTGCTATTTTTGTAAGATTTTAAAAAAATGTCAGACATCATCAAACTTTTACCCGATCACGTAGCCAACCAAATCGCCGCCGGTGAAGTGGTACAAAGACCTGCATCGATAGTAAAAGAACTGATGGAAAATGCTGTAGATGCAGGTGCTACGAAAATCGAACTCATCATTCGCGATGCCGGAAAAAACTTAATTCAAGTGGTGGATAACGGAAACGGAATGAGCGAAACTGATGCAAGACTGGCTTTTGAAAGACACGCCACTTCTAAAATCAGTACAACGGAAGATATTTTTAAAATTTCTACCAAAGGTTTTCGCGGAGAAGCATTGGCTTCCATTGCAGCCGTTTCGCAGGTGGAACTAAAAACCAAAACCGAAAATGCCAAAACAGGAACGAGTATTTATATTGAAGGCGGGATATTTCAGTTTCAGGAACCGGTGCAAACTGCGGAAGGTTCTAATTTTCAAGTGAAAAATCTTTTTTTTAATGTTCCTGCAAGAAGAAAATTCCTGAAAAACGATAATGTAGAATTACGGCATATTATTGATGAATTTCAAAGAGTTGCATTGGCTCACGAAAATCTGGATTTCGAACTTTTTCATAATGACGATGTTATTTTCAGGTTAAGAAAATCGAGTTTACTACAACGGATTGTAGATGTTTTCGGTAGAAAATTACAGCCGCTTTTAGTCCCTATAAAAGAAGATTTGGGTTGGGTAAAACTCAGCGGATTCGTTGCAAAACCAGAAGGTGCAAAAAAAACTCGTGGTGAACAGTTTTTCTTTGTCAACGGAAGATATTTCAGAAGCGCTTATTTCAGCAAAGCCGTGCAAGACGCTTTTGAGGGGCTGCTTTTGCCGGGTTATATTCCTTCATTTTTTCTTTTCTTGGAACTTGACCCCGAAAAAGTAGACGTCAACATTCACCCGCAGAAAACCGAAGTGAAATTTGAAGATGAAAATCTGATTTACGCTTTGCTGCGCTCAACCATCAAAAAATCTTTGGGAATTTATAATGTTGCTCCGAGTTTGGATTTTGACCGCGATGCAAATATTGATGCTTTCGTTCATCAAAAAAATAACGGAGGAAGTTTTAAAAACCCCGAAATTACGATTGACAGAAACTACAATCCTTTTCTTGAGGAAAAAACCAGTGCAGGTGAAAAAATCGCTTTAACCGAAATTTATCAACAGAATATTCCTGCGAAACCCTCAAAAATCAATCTTTTTGAAGACGAATATTTTGATGAAGATTTGATGCGTTTACCGAATGGTTACTGGCTTTTCAACAAATCCGGAAAAACTTTAATGCTCGATTTGGGAAGAATGCACCGACTTATCGTAAGCGAAAGAAATTCTAAGAAAAAACACAGCAATGAAAAGCATTCACTGCTTTTTTCGCTGGAATATCATTTGAACGAAATCGAGAAAAACAAGTACCGCTCTATCAAAAAACATTTGCCGGAATTGGGTTTTGAAACAGCGATTGCCAATGACAACGTTCTCCGTATTGATGCAGTACCAGAAGGTTTGAAAGAAACACAGGTCATGAAATTTATGGAAAATCTTTTTGAGATTCTGGAGTACAAAACCGAAGACGAATTTATGAATTTTTACCAAAATCAGTGGAATAAAATGCAGAGCAAATCCCGCTTCGATTTCATTTATAAAATAGATGCAGAACAGGTCATCAAAGATTTTAGCGAACTCGGCTTTCCGGAATATTTACCCGACGGAAAAAGATGTTTCACAGAAGTTCCTTTAGACGAATTGAAAAATAAATTTTAAAAAATTATGTTTAACAATCTCCCCTATCTTACCCGAAACATTGTCATTATCAATGTAATTGTATATATACTCACTTATGTATTAAATAGCGATGAAATGTACAGATATTTAGCAGCATTTTATCCTTTCTCACCCTTTTTCCATTCATGGCAGATTATTACCCACATGTTTATGCATGCTAGTTTTGTACACATTCTTTTCAATATGCTTACTCTCATGAGTTTCGGACCGGTTTTGGAAAAAAGTTTTGGCGAAAAAAAATTCTTAATCCTCTATTTTGCAAGCGGACTTGGTGCTTTTCTGCTTTTTAACCTATGGAATTTCGTAGAGGTGGAACAAATAAAATCGGGGCTGCAAAATTTTGGTTTTGATGTTAATGCTTATTTTTCGGGAGAAAACATTTCATTAAAAGGCAATTCGGGAGCAATACTTGAACAGCAGAAATTGATAGGACAACTGAAAGAAATTATTTCTATTCCGATGGTAGGTGCATCAGGAGCAATATTCGGAGTAATTGCAGCTTTTGCAACTTTATATCCAAATGCAGAAATTATGCTGATGTTTATCCCGATTCCTATAAAAGTGAAATATCTTCTTCCGATTGTTGTTGTAATTTCTATCATTTTGGGAGTTACCGGAAATATTGGCGGAATTGCACATTTGGCTCATGTAGGCGGTGCAATTGTTGGATTTCTTTTAGCAAAAAAATGGAAAGACCGGCATTACAGAATTGATTAAAAATTTGTTTTTTTAGAATATGAAATTGGTTTAAAATGAAAAACAACGTTTTCTTTTTTCTTTTGTTGGTAATAATTTCCTGCGGAAAAAACGGAAATAAAAGCGAAATAAACATTGTGGAAGAAACTTCTGTTCCGCCATATGATACCATTGCTAAAGATTCTTTTTCAGCAGGTGCGGTTTCTGTGGATATTGCACGAAGAATCAGAATGTCTTCGCAGGTTTATCAGGATTCGATGCGTGAAGTCAGAAAGAAAATGGAGGAAGAAAAATTGGCAAATCAACTAAAACAGGAAAAAGAACTTGCCGACAAAAAAGCAGAAGACGAAGCCAAAGCAAAAAAAGAGAAAGAACAGAAACCGGCAGAAACACCACCGATTGAAAACACGCAGAACCCTTAATCTTCGTTCATTTTCAGCAGTGGCTCAATATATTCGCGGTCATTGCTCAATCTGGGAACTTTGTTTTGCCCGCCGAGTTTTCCTCGTTGCGACATCCAGTTGTAAAAAAGTTGCGGTTTTGCAACGTGAATCACAGGTTTTTTCAGCGTAATATTATTGTAGCGTTTCGCTTCGTAATCAGAATTGATAGATTTCAAATGATTATCAAAAATCTCTGCAAAACGCACTAAATCAGCTGGTATTTGGATAAACTCAAAAATCCATTCGTGTGCGCCACTTTCACCGTCTTTCATAAAAATAGGAGCCCCTGTAAAATCCGCAATAGAAGAATCTGTTGCTTCGCATGTTTTTGCAAGTGCCGTTTCCACGTTGTCTATCATCAGTTCTTCGCCGAAAGCATTGATGTAATGTTTGGTTCTGCCCGAAATTTTTATTCTGAAAGGATTAAGCGAAGTAAACCGCACCGTATCACCGATTAAATACCGCCAAAGTCCGCTGTTTGTGGTGATGACCATTGCATAATTTTTCCCGATTTCCACTTCTTCCAAAGGAATTGCCTGTAAATTTTCGGGGTTGAATTTATCCATCGGAATAAACTCATAGAAAATTCCGTAATCAAGCATGAGCAGCATTTCATCACTTCCCGATTGGTCCTGAATCCCGAAAAATCCTTCCGAAGCGTTGTAGATTTCATAATAGTTAATGTCTTTGCCGATGATTTTCCGGTATTGTTCTCTGTAGGGTTTAAAGCTGATTCCGCCATGGAAAAACACTTCCAGATTTCCCCACAACTGCGAAATATTTTCATATCCGGTTTCTGCCAAAATCCTTTGCAGAAGAACCATCATCCAACTCGGAACTCCGGTTAAACTCCCCACGTCTTCATTTTTCACTTCGGAAACAATCGCTCTCAGTTTACTTTCCCATTCCGACATTAAGGAAACTTTTTTGCTCGGCGTTGTGGTAATTTCCACCCAAAACGGAAGATTGTCAATAATAATCGCAGACAAATCACCGAATTTTGTATTGAAATTTTCGTAAAGTTCTGCACTTCCTCCTAAACGTAGATTCTTGTTAGTAAATAATTGGTTTTCGGGGTGATTATTAGCGTAAATCGATACTAAATCTTTTCCGGCTTTCAGGTGACAAAGTTCTAAGCTTTCATCGGTAATCGGTATGAATTTGCTTTT
>CAZHFE010000065.1:0-10555 GCA_964532055.1 uncultured Kaistella sp.
CTGCAAAATGGGTGAATGAAGAAAGTTTCAAAAACAGAATCAAAATAGAAATTGAAGGTTTAGACAGAATGGGAATGATTAACGACATCACCGCCGTCATCAGCAATTCTATGAATATGGATATGAAAAGTATGTCCATAGAATCTAATAACGGGATTTTCTTAGGAAATATCAATCTGGAAGTAAGAAACAAAAACCAACTGGAAGAAACTTTCAAGCAGCTCAAAAACATCAACGGAGTTTCTCGGGTAAGACGGCTTTGAAAGAGCCAAGCCAAGAATCAAGAATCAAATTTGAAATTGATTACTCACCACTTTGCAACTTGCACCAATTGCAACCTTAAACCTAAAACCTTAAGTATTTATGCTCATCACCAAATATTTCAGAAAATTTCTGCACAGTTCACAATCTTCGGGGATTTTGCTCATGATTTGTGTAATCATTTCACTATTGGTGGCTAATTCTTCTTTGGGCGAAAGTTTCCAGAATTTATTAGACAAAAATATCGGTACGGAAATTTTTCATCTCAATTATCCTTTAAGCATTTGGATTAATGACGGATTAATGGCAGTTTTCTTTTTGCTGGTCGGTTTAGAAATCAAACGGGAAATCGTGGAGGGCGAACTTTCAAATTTCAAAAATGCGTCGTTGCCGATTGTCGCTGCATTGGGAGGAATGATTGTTCCCGCGTTGATTTATTTGCTGTTCAATCACGATAATGATTTCTCAAAAGCATGGGCAATTCCTATGGCGACAGATATTGCGTTTTCTTTGGCGATAATTTCTATGCTCGGAAAGAAGGTTCCTATTTCGCTGAAAATATTTTTGGCAGCATTGGCTATTGTAGATGATTTAGGAGCAATTTTGGTTATTGCAATTTTCTATACAGAGCAGCTTCATTGGAGTTATTTGGGATTATCTGCGGCGATGGTTGCTGTACTTGTTATTTTAAATTTTCTGAATGTTAAGAAGCATATTTTCTATATCATTCCGGGAATTTTTCTTTGGTATTTTATGCATCATTCCGGTATTCACGCAACAATTGCAGGAGTTTTACTTGCTTTTACCATTCCCACTAATATTTCAAAAACAGAAATTTCACCGCTCGAAAAACTGGAGCAGAAACTACATCTTCCCGTAAATTTTCTGATAATGCCGGTTTTTGCATTGGCAAATACCAATATCGCCTTCAAAACAGGAATGGTAGAGGGACTTTTCAGCAGTTTGGGTTACGGAATTGTTTTGGGACTTTTCTTAGGAAAAATAATTGGGATTAATCTGTTTTCATTTATTTTCATCAAACTGAAAATAAGCAGTTTACCTGATAAAAGCAACTGGACACAAATGTTGGGAACAGGATTTTTGGCAGGAATTGGTTTTACAATGTCTATTTTTATTGCACTGCTTTCTTTCAAAGGACAACCCGAAATACAGGATGAAGCGAAATTTGCAATTCTCATTGCTTCCATTATATCGGGATTTACAGGGTATGCTTTGCTAAAATATTCGGGGAAGAAAGAGTGAACCCTACAACTCCTCAATATCCAATAATTCCATTATTTTTTTTTCGTCGGCAATTAATTTTTCTACCCGAACTTTTTTGATGGTAATGTTCAGTTCGTTTCCCAAAAGAATCAAAATGATATTAAGATTTACCCAAACCATTACCAGAATTATAGAACCGATAGAGCCGTAAAGTACATTGTAACGAGCAAAATCTCTTACATAAATCGCAAAAATATATACGGATAAAACGAACAAAACCGTTGTGAGAACAGCACCCGGAACTGCCTGTTTGAACGTGGTAATTTTAAGACAACCCACCCAATAAAAAAGTGCAAGAAGAATGAAATAAAAAACAGGAAAAGAGATAAACCCAATAATCCTCGAAAGGTTATTTACAAACCAGGAAATATTAATTTCCGGAGTGAAAAGTTTCAGCACCACTTCACTGTAATAAATTCCCAAAAGCGAAGCGATAATGAGAATAACAAACGCAATGGTAATCACAAATGCAACTAAATATTCTTTTACCGTTCCTCTTTGCTGATCGGTGTTCATATTAAATCCGTTGATGAGAGAGTGCGTTCCGTTCACTGCAAAAATCATTGCAAAAACAATGGTAATGTTGCTGATATTTTCCATATTCGGAATGATGAAATTTTGGATATAACCTGTAACATCTTTTTGAATATGTTCCGGAAGAATATTAACCATCAAAACTTCGAAAATATAAAATTGCAGTTTGTCATAATGCGGAAGATAAGGAAGTAGCGAAAGCAAAAACAAAATAAAAGGAAACAAACTCAGAAAAAAACTCCAAGAGATACTTGCTGCACTTCTGCCGATTTGCATTTTGAAAATTCCCTCACCATAAACTCTGAACATTTGCCACAGAGAAATTCCCAAAAAAGGAATGTAAATCTTATCCAGTAAATCACGGATTTTGATGATGAATTTAGGAATTTTAAAGCCCATTAATCTATATTTGCAGAACAAAGATAAGAAATGAGAATCAATTTGGTATGCATAGGAAAAACCGATAATAGAGAAATTACGACTTTGGTAAAATACTACCAAAATCGTCTTCCGAAATATTGGAATTTTGAAATCACCGAACTTCCCGATGTGAAAAATGCCAAAAATCTCACCCCTGAATTACTGAAAAAAGAAGAAGGGAAATTATTTCTAAATCATACCGAAAATTCAGATTATATCATAATTCTCGATGAAAAAGGCAAACAATTTACCAGCCGAGAATTTGCCGGAAAAATAGATGATTTGATGAATTCTTCCGTAAAAAAAATCTGTTTTTTCATTGGCGGTGCTTACGGATTTTCAGAAGAAATTTATCAGCGTGCCAACGAAAAAATGTCTTTATCGAAAATGACTTTTACTCACCAAATGATTCGTTTGTTTTTTGTTGAACAAATCTACAGAGCCGACCAAATTTTGCAAGGAAAACCATACCACAACGATTGAAAGTTCGAAGAAGTAAAAGAAAATTAATTTAGATGATAATTAAAAAACTCCCGAAATAATTTCGGGAGTTTTTTAAGAATTTTTACCAAATTTTAATTCTTTCTTCCGGTGCTTTGTAGAGTTTGTCGCCCGGTTTTATATCAAATGCTTTGTAGAAAGAATCTTGATTAACCAATGGTCCGAATGCTCTGAAATATCCCGGAGAATGAGGGTCGGTTTTTACCTGATTAATCATATATTTTTCAGTAGATTTGGTTCGCCATACTGTTGCCCAACTCATAAAAAACCTTTGATCTTGTGTAAAACCACTAATTAATCCTGGATTTCCGTGGTCTTTCAAATACATTTGCAATGCAGAATATGCAACTGCAACTCCGCCCAAATCTCCAATGTTTTCTCCGCTGGTAAATTTTCCGTTAACGAAACTTCCTTTTACCGGTTCGTATTTATCATATTGTGCAGCTAATTGTCCTACTTTCGCATCGAAGTTTTTGCGGTCTTCATCACTCCACCAATTATTAAGATTTCCGTCGCCGTCAAATCTAGAACCGGAATCATCAAATCCGTGAGAAATTTCGTGACCAATAACTGCTCCTATTCCACCGAAATTCACAGCAGGATCTGCTTTGAAATTGAAGAAAGGCGACTGCAAAATCGCAGCTGGAAAAACAATCTCGTTGTTTGAGCCACTGTAATAAGCATTCACTGTTTGCGGCGACATTCCCCATTCTGTTTTATCAACAGGTTTTCCTACTTTTTCTAAATTTTTAGCATACTGCCATTCACTTATTTTCTGAAGATTTCCATAATACGTTCCACCGTCATTAGGAGCCGCTAAATGAAGTTTGGAGTAATCTCTCCATTTGTCAGGATAAGCAATTTTCACCCCGAATTTCGAGAGTTTTTCCTGTGCTTTTACTTTGGTTGCAGCCGACATCCAATCGAGGTCAGCAATATGCTGTTTAAAAGATTTTTTCAAATAACCGATGTAAGTTTCCATCTGTTGTTTGGCTTCCGCAGAAAAATATTTTTCAACATACAACTTTCCGAATGCTTCTCCTAATCTTCCGTTGATAACACTCAATCCACGTTTATCCATCGATCTTTGTTCTTTCTGTCCCTGCAAATATCTTGAGTAAAAATCAAAATTAATTTCATCTAAGTTGCTATCAAGACTTCCTGCTGTTCCCGAAATGAGCCGTGCTTTCAAATATTCTTTCATCAACGGAAGATTTGCATTATTCATCCATGAATCCATATTCTGAAAATATTTCAATTCACTTACAATCACTTTATCGGTATTCACTCCTGCTTTTTTCAGATAATCAGGAAGATTGACGCTTTTTACCAACGCAGAAAGTTCGGCTGTTGTTTTCGGGTTGTAGCGGAGATTTGCATCGCGGTTTTCTTCATTGGTCAAAAGATATTTTGCGAGTTTCTTCTCAAAATCTACTACGTTTTGCGCAGTCTGTTCTGCATTTTTATTTCCTAAAACTTCAAAAAGCCGTGCAATATAATTTTTGTATTCTGCTAAAGTTTTGGTATTGGCTTCGTTTTCTTTTTGATAATAATCTCTTCCCAAACCAAGTGATGGTCCGCCGAAATAAACAGCATTCATCACAGAGTTTTTCATATCTGCACCTACTCTCCACATATAGAAAGGATTGTCGTCTGTTTTGGTCGCCTCAATTAAATACTGCTGTAAATCTGCAACAGATTTCAGGTTATTTATTTTTGCCAAATCTGCTTTGATTGGCGAAATTCCTTCCGCATTTCTTTTATCCCAATCCATAAAAGTTCCGTATAATGCCTGAATTTTCTGACCTTCGGAACCCTGAGAAAAACGGTCTGTCAAAATTTTATTCAGAATTTCCAAAGATGCAACATCTACATCTTCACGAAGTCCGTTGAAACTTCCCCAACTCGACTTATCCGATGGAATTTCCGTGGTTCTCATCCAATTTCCGTTTACATAATTGAAGAAATCATCTTGCGGACGAACATTTTGATCCATATAAGAAAGGTTGATTCCGTAATCTGTTTTCAATTGTGGTTTTGCGGAAGTCTGCTCTGTTTTGGTTTCAGCAGTTTTTACTGTTGTTCCGCAGGAATTAAGGACTGCAACTCCCGAAAGAGCCAGTAAACTCATCGTAATTTTTTTCATAAGAAATATTTTAAAATTGATGTATAATTAATTTAGTCGAAAATGAAATGCAGATTGTTACAATTTTATCAGAATTTCAACCAAATCCTGCAAAACTCTTTGAGAAATAAAATTAGCAAAATCGTTTCTTTCTAAATGCGGCAAGAAAAGCCGATTGGTTTTTTCGAAATCTTTCACTCTGATGGAATAAAAAACAGTCCCGATTTCGTTATTAAATTCATCGGTATTTGGTCCGGAAACTCCTGTTGTAGAAAGGGAAATATTAGTATTAAATAATTTTTGGCAGCCGAAACTCATTTCCTGCGCAACTTCTTCGCAAACCACCGTTTTTTCAGAAATGGTTTTCGCCGAAACTCCCAGAATTTTTGTTTTTTGATGAAAATCGTATGGAATAATTCCCCCCGAAAAATACTGCGAACTCCCTGAAACGGAGGTAATCAAACGTGCTAATTCGCCACCTGTACAACTTTCGGCGGTAGAAATCGTCAGTTTTTTTGAAATGAGAATTTCTTTCAGAATTTCCTGAATATCGTTTCCGTCCCACGAAATTACTTTTTCGGAAATATAGGGTTTTAGTTTTTCTACTTCATTATTTAACTGATTTTCAATAATTTTCAAATCACTTCCGCTTGTTGTTAATCGAAGTTTAATTCTGTTTCCGATAGGAAGATAAGAAAGGGTGATGTTTTCAGGAAGCGATAATTCCCAATCTTCAATAGTTTGAGCAAGAAGACTTTCCGGAAAATCAACCACCGAAATAATTCTAGAAACGATATGATTTAATGAAAATTTATCTTTGAGAAACGGAATAATTTTATCGTTGATAAGCGGTTTTACTTCGTACGGAACACCGGGAAGCGAAAACACGATTTTGCCGTTTTGCTCAATCATTTGACAAGGAGCGGTTCCGTTTTCGTTTTGAAAAACTTTGGCTTTCGACAAAATTATCGCCTGTTCTCTGTTAATTTCAAGAAGATGTTCCCGCTTTCTATTGATTAAAAGTTTTTCCAAATGCTCAAAAGTTTCATCGTCAAGAACCAATTCATCATGAAAAAATTCGGCAAAAGCGGTTTTGGTTTTGTCGTCTTTTGTAGGACCAATTCCTCCGGTTACAATGACCAAATCTGCAATTTCAATAGCCGATTGCAATGCGTTTTTAATGGCAGTGATTTCATCGGGAACGGTACAAATTTTTTCTACTGAAATTCCGATTTTTCCGAGCTGTGAAGCGATGAAATTTGAATTGGTATCGAGTGTGTTTCCGGAGAGAATCTCGTCGCCAATGATGATGAGATATGCTTTCATTTTTCAGATTTTGGGTTCAAGCTGCGAGTTACAAACTTCCATCTTCCTGCTTCCATCTTCCAACCTTTAATGAATATGTTTCTCTGCGTGATAAGAACTTCTTACCAAAGGTGAGCTCTCTACATGGCGGAAACCGAGATTTCTTGCAAAATCGCCGAACTCTGTAAATTCTTCGGGAGTGATGAATTTTTTTACCGGAAGATGTTTTTTGGTCGGCTGCAAATATTGACCTAAAGTAATCACATCTACTTCCGCATTTCTGATGTCTTCAATCGTTTGAAAAACCTCATCTTTTTCTTCACCCAAACCGAGCATTAATCCTGTTTTGGTGCGGTTTTGTCCAGCTTCTTTCAGATATTTTAAAACCTCTAAACTTCTCTCGTATTTTGCCTGAATGCGTACTTCTCTGGTTAATCGTTTCACGGTTTCCATATTGTGGGAAATCACTTCGGGAGCAACTCCTAACAAGCGGTCGATATGTTTTGTGATTCCTTGAAAATCAGGAATTAAAGTTTCCATTGTTGTTCCTGGTGAAATTCTTCGTACAGCATTTACGGTTTCTGCCCAAAGAATAGAACCCATATCTTTCAAATCATCTCTGTCAACAGAAGTGAGAACGGCGTGTTTTATTTTCATCAGTTTAATAGAACGCGCCACTTTTTCGGGTTCGTCCCAATTGACATCAAGAGGTTTTCCTGTTTTCACACCGCAAAAACCACAGCTTCTGGTGCATATATTTCCCAGAATCATAAAAGTAGCTGTTCCTTCTCCCCAACATTCGCCCATGTTCGGACAGCTCCCGCTTTGACAAATCGTGTTGAGTTTGTATTTATCAACCAAACTTCTGAGTTCGCGGTAGTTCTTTCCTGTAGGAAGTTTTACACGAATCCACTTCGGTTTTTGTACAACTGTTTCGGTAATCGTATCGCTCATTTAAAAAAATAGATTACAAATTTACGGATTTAGAAATTGCTTTTATAATCCTCAAAGTCTTTATTTTTCAATGATTCTGCAAGTAGTTTTTTGGCGCGCATAATCCTTACTTTGGTATTGGCAATGGTGATGTTTAATTCTTCGGCAATTTCTTTAATGCTTTTTTCCTCGAAAAATCTGAGCCGTATAATATCCTGATAATTAAAGTCTAAACTCTCTACAACCGACAAAATTTGTTTTTGGTCTTCTTCGGAAATCAGCAATTCTTCTGGTGAACGAGCAAACTGATTTCTAAAATCATCAAAATTATCTGTGGAATCTTCATTTTCCCTGTTTTTTTTCCGCCAATAATCTATAATGGTATTTTGCGCAATAGTCAGAACCCATGTTTTAAACTGGAAATTCGGGTCGTATAAATCGAGTTTTGCCAATACTTTAGAAAAAACGGAAACTGTAATTTCATCTGCCGCATTTTCATCCTGTACTTTTTTCATCACAAAGCTGAAAACATCTACCCAAAAAGAATTGATGAGTTTGGTTTGCGATTTCTGATCTTTGTTTTTGGCAAAAGCAATCAGCGATAAAAGCTCGGAATTTTCCATTGAACAGCAAAGATAAGGAATTTTGACGGTGTCAAATTTAAAATAAACTTCCGTTATCTGCCGCCATTTTCGGCAATGACAGATTTGCTCCTGTTTCTTTATTGAGATGCTCAATGAAGTAGGCAGAAAGCAGCGGCGATGCTTTTTCAATATTCTGATGTACAAAGAAATAGAGATTTTGCAACCCTTCTTTTTTCCAGCTCATTATTCTTTCAACCCAATCATCTAATCTTGTATAATCACTTTGTGAATTTGCACCTACATAACGGATAAAAGCAGTTGCAGTCGTTAATCTCATGTGAAGCATATCTCTTCTTCCGGCGGTATCTACAATGATATTCGTTATGTTATTTTCTTCGAAAAGTTCGCAAGTTTTGTTGAAAATTTCTTCATCAGCAAACCATTCTGCATTTCGGAGTTCTATTGCCAACGGAATTTCTCTGGGGAAATTTTTCACAAATTTTTCTAATCTTTCGTAATCTTTCGGTTTAAAATTATCGTGAAGCTGCAAGAAAACCATTCCTAATTTTTCATCAAAATTCAGAACAGCAGTTGCAAATTGCGTTACTACATCGGTAATATTCAGCAATCTGCGGAAATGCGAAACGGTATTGGTTATTTTCGGGAAAAATTTGAAATTTTCCGGTGTTTTTTCTTTCCATGTTTTGACTTGTTCCGCAGTCGGCATTCCGTAAAAAGTTGCATTCAGCTCAATAGAATTAAACTGCGTGGAATAATATGACAACTCGTCTTTTGTACCTTTCGGATAAAAACCTTTCAAATCGGTTTTGTTCCATTTTGCACAACCTACGGAAATATTCTGTAGTCCTTTTTCATTTTGTTTTAGTATTTGCGAAGTTCTCGCATGATCTTTTGGAAGCGTAAAATCTATTTTCGACGGGTCTTCAACTTGTCCGAATTTCATTTTAGGTAGAGGTTTTAGGGATTAGGATTTAAGTTTTAGTATTAACAAATATAAAACAAAAAAACCGCAGAAAATTCTACGGTTTTACATCTTTTTTATATTTAATTTCTATGCTTCACAACTTGAGCATGTTACAAAATTTACCATCATTTCTTTAGAAACCGATGAACTTCTTTGGTAATACAATGTTTTCACGCCTTTTTTCCATGCTTCAATGTAGAGGTAATTCACGTCTTTTACAGGCATTGTAGAAGGAATCTGCAAATTCAGCGACTGAGCTTGATCAATGTATTGCTGTCTTTGTGCTGCCTGTGAAATAATTTCCATGGGCGAAATCTCTTTGAAAGTTTTGAAAACCGCCTTTTCTTCATCGGTCAATTCCGCTAAATGCTGTACAGAACCGTGATTCAGCATAATAGTCCTCCATGTTTCTTCGTTATCCAAACCTTTTTCCTCCAGTAGTTTTGCGAGGTATTTATTTTTTCTCATAAAATTACCTTTTGCCAAACCTGCTTTGTAATAATTAGAAGCAAACGGCTCAATTCCCGGTGAAGTCTGCCCTAAAATTGCAGAACTAGACGTTGTAGGAGCAATTGCCATGGTTGTAGTATTTCTCATTCCGTAACCTTTCAGCAATTCTGGTTCGCCATAAATATTTGCCAATTCTTGTGATGCCTGAATCGATTGCTCCTTGATTTGTCTGAAAGCTCTTGCGTTGAACTGTGTTGCCTGAAAACTTTCAAACGGAATCATATTTTTTTGCAAATAAGAATGATAACCCAAAACTCCTAAACCAAGCGCTCTGTGTCTTAATGCAAAATTTCTTGCCCCTTGCAGATAGTAATTTCCTTCTGTTTTTTCAATGAATTCTGACAAAACTGCATCTAAGAAATAAATGGCAAGTTTCACGGCATCGGTATCTTTCCATTCGTCATATAATTCCAAATTCATGGAAGAAAGGCAGCAGATAAAAGATTCATCGGCACTTGAAGGCAGCATAATTTCTGAGCAGAGATTACTTGCATTCACCATCATTGCATGGTCTTTGTAAACCTGCGGTTTGTTTCTGTTCACATTATCGGTAAAGAAAATATACGGCAATCCTTTTTGCTGACGGCTTTCTAAAACTCTCGCCCAGATTTTACGTTTTTCCATATCGCCGTCTATCATATCCTGCATCCAATAATCCGGAACGCAAACTCCTGTAAACAGGTTCTGTATCGGACTTCCTATATCTTTTATGGAAAGAAATTCTTCAATATCACCGTGGTCAATATCGAGATATGCCGCAAAAGCACCACGACGAACCCCGCCTTGTGAAACCACGTCCATTGCAGTATCGTAGAGTTTCATGAATGAAACCGCTCCGGAAGATTTTCCGTTGTCAGTTACTGCAGTTCCGCGATTTCTGAGTTCCCCGAAATATCCGGAAGTTCCTCCACCGATTTTGGTCTGCATGATAACTTCTCCCAATTTATGAGTAATTCCCTCAATATGATCTGGAATATGAACATTGAAACAGGAAATCGGCAAACCGCGTTGTGTTCCCATATTTGCCCAAACCGGCGATGAAAAAGAAATCCAACCTTTGGTAATCATTTCTTCAAAAGCAGGTTGCAGTTCGGGTTTGTATAATCTTTTTGC
>CAZHFE010000066.1:0-10524 GCA_964532055.1 uncultured Kaistella sp.
TGTATAGAAAATTTGGTAGTTACCATAGTTCTATGTTAGCAGAAGTTTTTATTTTCTCAATTTCATCCGATTTTATAACAAGAGTTTTAATGTTTAATCTTTCATATGTCTTTTCAGCTTTATATTTACATCTATCATCATTTGTTATAAAAACATCGCAATGTGAAGCGTAAAAAGTATGCAAACCATCATCAAACATATTATTGAAATTTGCATCAGTTTTATATCCCTCCAAATCGTATTTGTAAAATGTTTCTACTATTTTATAATACAATTCATTATCATTCTCTTTAATTTCAAACTTTGGTTTGTATTTATCAATAATTGAAAATAAATCTGTCTTTAAATGCTTCGGTTGTTCATCACTTTTTCTAATATAGTTGACGACATCTTTATTTCCTTTTAGTGTTGAAATATTTTTAGATAATTGCGCTTTAAACATTTTATAAAAACTATAATCTGATTTTAATTTTATTTGAAAATTATATAAATCTGCGAAAAGATTATACAAAGTATTATTTTCAATAGTTAATGGAAACATTATTTGTGCAAATTTATCTTTCTCCATTTTCATAATCCATTCATAAGGAAGAGGAATATTTTTAGTTAAATGAATTGGACTTTTATCTCCAAGACCAAAGTCTAAAAATTCACCCAATGTTTCATCAAAAATATCAAATTCATCTTTTTTAGATTCAAAAAATTCGTGAATATTTCTTTTATGCCACCAAATATTTCTTTCTCCCCAATATTGGCAAATACATAAATTATTTGTCAAATTTTCAATATTTTTCAAATGGCTTTTAATAAAATTTGGATTCTTTTTCCATCCTCGATATAAGTCGTTCAAATGAGCGTTTGAATATGGTAAATCTACATTTTCATTTGAAATTAATTCTAATAATTTCAAATATTCTTCTTTGGTTTTTCCTTCGAGAGAATCTATTTTTTCGATTCTATCAAAAATATTTAAATCAAGGTAGATTGTCATAAATTTGCAGCTAACTCTCAAATATACGAAACAATCAAAGCAATAGTTTCTTCTTTGGTTAAATTGGTATTGTCAATAAGAATTGCATCATCGGCTTTTTTCAATGGGGCAACTTCTCTTTTGCTGTCGGTTTCGTCGCGGGAAATCAGGTTTTGTTTTACTTCGTTTTCGGTGGTTTCTATCCCTAAATTTTGCAATTCTACGAATCGTCTTCTGGTACGTTCGTCTATACTTGCGGTGAGAAAAAATTTGTAATTTGCATTCGGAAGAACCACCGTTCCTATATCTCTTCCGTCCATTATTACGCCGCCTTTTTCAGCAATAGAACGCTGAGTTTCCATTAAGAAATTTCTCACTTCTTTTTGACTTGCAATCAAACTTACATTTGCAGAAACCTCGTTGCTTCTTATTTCTTTGGAAACATCTTTATCATTGAGAAAAAGCACAAGTTCATCATTAATATTTTTAAATTCGAGATGTATAAGATGTAACTTGTCGAAAAGCAGAGAAAGGTTTATTTCGCCGTTTTCGTTCGAACATCCGGTAATAGCAAAATAAGTAACAGCTCTGTACAAAGCACCGGTATCCATATGGACGAGTCCGAGTTTTTTTGCAATGATTTTGGAAATGGAACTTTTTCCGGTCGATGAATATCCGTCCATAGCAATTACTGGCTTTTTCATATCGCAAATTTCTTGTTTTTTTTTGAATCCCGGAAATAAAAAATAACCCCGATTTATCTTCTGTTTCCTGCGACCTGAATTAAATCCAAAGTAAGTCCGAACATATTGACGTTGGAAGAATTGTGGTATCTCACATGTGCATAATCAAATTTGAATGAAGAAATTTTAAGTCCGAAACCTACAGAAAGCCCTGCAAAACTGCGTTGGTCTATAACAGCGAGTTCGTTTCCGCGTTTTACGTTGTAACCGAGCCGAAAATTAAATGACTGCCCCGGAAAAAGTTCTATTCCTCCCGAAAAATGGTCCATAATTTTTCTTGTCCAGTGAACTTCCTGTCCGTTGTTATTATATTCCTGCGAAATATCGTATTTCTGCAAATCGTGTGCAGTGATGGTAAAAGCCAGCGGAAACTCATCTAAAATTTTGGTATAACCCAAATCTACCCGAAAAGCCACTCCTTCTCGAAGTCCGTTAAAGGTTTTGAATTGATAACCCATATTGCGGAAAACCAATGCAAGTGTTTCATTACTCTGTTTGTTGTGGTAAGTAATTCCGGCACTTCCGATGATTGCCATAGAAGTATAATTATCTATTTTCGAGGTTACAAAACCGGCACTTCCGCCAATTGTAAAATCTTCTTCAAACTGATAAGCGTAACCCAAAGAAATTACAGCGTCCATTGCGCCGAATTCCCCGTTGATTGTAGCGGCTTCATCCGTTCTCGGCATTTTACCGTAATCCATATATTTTGCATGAATACCTGCTAAATGTCCTTCACCTAAATCTCTTACATAGCTGATTGTACCATAGTTTGTTTCGGCAAGATAAGAAGCGTAGTTCACCGAAATCATTTGGTCTTGCTCCAGATTCATCAATCCCGGATTTGCCGCGGAAAAAGTAACATCATCATCTCGAACAGAAATTGCATCACCGCCAAAAGCAGCTTGTCTTGCAGAAACCGGAATGTTCAGAAAAGGATATACATTTTCACCAATCTGTGAAAATAAAAGGATAGAGCAAAACAGGAATAAAGCGGCAAATAATTTTTTCAAATCTTTGAATATCTTGCAAAAATAATTTTTTTCGGTTTTATGCGAAAAAAATCGGCGTTAAAATCTAAATCTATTAACGAAATTATTTGCGTTTCCTTATATTTGCACTGCATAAAAAGGTAAAAAGCTAAAAATGAAATACAAAAGAATTCTACTGAAACTTAGCGGTGAAGCATTGATGGGGAACCGACAATACGGGATAGACAATGAACGTTTGAAAGAATATGCAGCGGAAATAAAAAAAGTAGTAGATAAAGGTTGTCAAGTAGCAATTGTCATCGGTGGCGGAAATATTTTTCGAGGTTTAGCCGGAGCTGCAAAAGGAATGGATAGAGTTCAAGGTGATTACATGGGAATGCTGGCAACAGTCATCAACGGAATGGCTTTGCAAGGAGCATTAGAAGATGCCGGAATTTTCACACGGTTGCAATCTGCCATTGAAATGGACAAAGTTGCGGAACCATTCATCAAAAGAAAAGCAACAAGACATTTAGAAAAGGGTAGAGTAGTAATCTTCGGTGCAGGAACAGGAAACCCATATTTCACCACAGATACCGCTGCAACTTTAAGAGCGATAGAAATAGGAGCAGATGTTATTTTAAAAGGAACAAGAGTTGACGGAATCTATGACAGCGACCCCGAAAAAAATGAAAACGCTGTGAAATACAATTCCCTCACTTTTGATGAAGTTTTTGAAAAAAATCTGAAAGTAATGGATATGACAGCATTTACATTAAGCCATGAAAATAAACTGCCGATTATCGTTTTTGATATGAACAAAGAAAACAATCTGCTGAAAATCGTGGAGGGCGAAAATATAGGAACACTTGTCAATCTCTAATCAATCATCAATCATAGATATGGAAGAAATAAATTTAACAATTGACATCGTAAAACAGGAAATGGATGCCGCAATAAAGCATCTTGAACATGCTTTTCAAAAAATCCGCGCAGGACGGGCTTCAACCACAATGGTTCAAGACGTAATGGTGGAATATTACGGTGCACCAACTCCGATCAATCAGGTTGCAAATGTGATGGTTCCTGACGCAATGACTATTGCCATTCAACCGTGGGATAAAACCGCAATCGGGGCGATTGAAAAAGCCATCATCAATTCCAATCTCGGTTTTGCACCGTCAAACAATGGTGAAAATATTATTTTAAATGTTCCGCCGCTTACTGAAGAAAGAAGACGAGAACTCGCAAAACAGGCAAAATCTGAATCAGAATCTACCAAAGTTACCGTGAGAAACGCCCGACAAGACGGAATGAAAGAACTGAAAAAAATAGAAGGTGTTTCTGAAGACGTCATCAAAGATACCGAAGCAAAAATACAAGAATTTACCGATAAATACGTGAAAATCTGCGATGACCACTTGAAAGTGAAAGAAGCAGAAATTATGAAAGTATAATAAAAAACTCCCGAAATTTTCGGGAGTTTTTTATTAAGAAATAACCACTTTTTCCAGACAAATTTTAATTCTCTTCATAGATTCCCGCAATTCTTCTTCAGAAGCAGCATAAGAAAATCTGATGCATTCCGGATTACCGAATGAAACACCGCCCACTGTTCCTACATGAGCTTGCTCCAAAAGAAACATTGCAAAATCATCGGCATCTTTAATATAAGTTCCGTTCAGCGTTTTGCTGCAGTAAAATGAAATATCGGGAAAGAAATAAAACGCGGATTTAGGAAAATTAACCTTAAAACCCGGAACTTCTTTTAGCAGTTCAAAAACCAAATCTCTTCTTTTCTTGAATTCATCAATCATATACCGGTATTCAGACGGATTGGTTTTCAGTGCAGTAACCGATGCTTTCTGTGCCATTGTATTGGCGCCGCTTGTCATTTGTCCCTGAATTTTTTCACACGCTTTTGCCAACCAATCCGGGCATGCAGAATAACCGATTCGCCAACCAGTCATTGCAAATGCTTTAGACATTCCGTTGATAACGGCGGTTTGCTCGTAAACTTCCGGAAATTCGGCTATGGAAACATGTTTTCCGTCATAATTGATAAACTCGTAAATCTCATCGGAAATAATGGTGATTTGAGGATATTTTGCTATCACTTCTGCAATTTTTTTCAGTTCGTCATAAGTATAAAAACTTCCAGACGGATTGCATGGTGAACTGTACATCAATGCTTTTGTTTTCGGGGTGATTGCTTTTTCCAGCTGTTCTGCCGTCATTTTAAAATCGGTTTCTATGGAGGTTTCTATGAAGACCGAATTTCCGCCCATCATTTTCACCATTTCGTGATAACTCACCCAATAAGGAGCAGGAAGAATCACTTCATCACCGTCATTGATTATTGACGCCAACACATTCAGAATTGCCTGTTTTGCACCGTTTGAAATACAGATTTGCTTTGGCAAATAGTGCAGATGATTGTCGCGTTGCAGTTTTTCACACACCGCTTCACGCAAATCCGCAAACCCCGGAACAGGAGAATAGTGGCTGAAATTATTATTAATGGCTTCAAAAGCAGCTTCTTTTATATTTTTCGGCACATCAAAATCCGGTTCACCCAAAGTTAAGCTAATCACATCTATTCCACTAGTTTTCATTTCTCTTACTTTGTTGCTCATCACAAAAGTTTGAGAAAAACTCATTCTTTTCAATCTTTCAGAAAACTTTTCCATAAATACTTTTTTAAACTTTCAAAGATAAATTTTTACTTTGAATAAGGCAAATGAGACGTTTTTTAAAAACGTTTTTTATTTTTGTACCAAATAAAAATCAATGTCTTTCTCTTTAATCGAAGAAAAATTTCCTAATCTCAGTGAAAAGCAGAAAATGCAGTTTGCAAAATTAGAATCGCTCTATAAAGATTGGAACGAAAAAATTAACGTCATTTCCCGTAAAGATACCGATTCGCTCTACGAAAAGCATGTGCTGCATTCTTTGGGAATTGCAAAAGTGATGGCGTTTTCACCAGGAACAAAAGTTCTCGACATCGGTACAGGTGGCGGATTTCCGGGGATTCCTTTAGCAATACTTTTCCCCGAAGTTCATTTTACGATGATTGATTCCATCGGAAAAAAAATAACGGTGGTAAAAGCTGTTGCCCAAGATTTGGGACTTGAAAACGTAACCGCAATTCACGGAAGAGCAGAACAGCTGAAAGAAAAATTTCATTTCGTGATAAGCAGAGCCGTAACTCAAATGCCGGTTTTTCTGCGTTGGCTGAAAGGAAAATTTGAGAAAGAACAATTTAACCCGAAACACAACGGAGTACTTTATTTGAAAGGCGGCGATTTGGCAGAAGAACTTGCAGGGTTGAAAGCCGAGATTTTCCAACTTAAAAATTTTTTCGATTCCGAATTTTTTGAAACCAAAAAAGTAGTATATTTATCCAAAGGAAATTTTAATTCGTAATACACTAAAAATATTGGTTTTTCCGTTTTATCTGAACCATAAATAATAAAGTCATGAGAAATATTTTTACATTTTTAATGCCCGTTTTGCTTATCGCTTTTTTAACAAGCTGCAACCGAAACGAAGGAGAAGAAATTACCTCGATAGATCCTGTGAAAATAGACAGCATAAAAGTTCCGCGAGATTCTGTTTTTGTGGGAAGCGTTTTACCAATCAGAACGTTTTCTGTATATCAATCACAATGCGAAGGTTTTTACGGATACGATTATCAACATACCGATTCATTTCAACGCACCGTAGCTGCTTATAAATTCAGAACCAATGCGCAATGTGAAGGAAACTTAGTACGCGCTTCGCAAATCAATTTTCAGCCGCAGCAAACAGGGGTTTATCATTTCAGATTTTGGAATGGGAAAAGCGGTTCCGGTGAAGATTTATGGATTGAAAAAGAGATTAAGGTGTATGAATGATGATGAGGTTTCTGAACAAAATCATCACCGAACTTAGAGAACAAAATCCCGATTTATCGAGGTTAAAAATTATAACACCCGGAAAAAGACCCGTAGTTTTCATTAAAGAAATTTTAAGAGAAAAACAGTATTCCGGTTTTTTGCCCGATTTCGTTACCATCGAAGATTTGATTGCAGAACTCTCTGGAAAACAGCATTTTCAGGGGATTGCTTTGTGGCTTTTCGCGTATGAAACGTATCGTGAAATTGTGCCGTCTGAAGATTTCGGCAATTTCTTAAAATGGTTTCCTGTTTTGCTTAAAGATTGGGACGATATGTTGAAATTCGCTTCCGAAGACAAAGCGGTTTTAGAATATCTTTACGATGAAGAAAGAATAAAAAACTGGTCTGAAAATCTGGGCGAAAAAGAGGAAACACCTCGAAAAAAATTTCTGGATTTCTGGCGGAAAATGAATCTGTTTCTGCCTTTGCTCAAACAAGAACTCAACGAAAAAAATTGGGCAACCTCCGGAATGATTTATGAATCGGCGAAAAATAAAATAGAAGATTTCGCTATAAAAACGGAACAGACTTTTGTCTTCTGCGGTTTCAATGCATTCACTCCGGTTGAAGAAAAATTGGTAAAAGCACTTTTGCAGCATGATAAAGCACAATGTTTTTTTCAGGCAGATGAATATTATATGCATGATGAAAAACAAGAAGCCGGAAAATTTCTGCGGCAGATAAAAGAATGGAAAGAATTTAATGATTATCGCAAATTCCGGTGGATTGAAAATGATTTTGCAAAGCAAAAGGAAATCAAAGTTTATGAAGTTTCGGGAAATATTACGCAAACCAAAGTACTGCCCGAAATTCTGAATGCGATTCCTGAAAATGACCTTTCTAAAACTGCTGTTGTTTTGCTTGACGAAAATCTGCTTCCTGCAAGTTTAGATGCTTTGAGCACAGTAAAACGACTCAATATCACAATGGGATTTCCGCTGAAAAATCTTGGTTTCAGCAATGCCGTAAAAAATCTGTTTTACCTGCAAAAACAATTAGAGAAAAAAGATTCTTCTTATTATTACAACGATGTTTTGGCGGTTTTGGAAGAAATGCCGAATGACGAAACCGACCGCGAAATTATTGCAGCATTCAAAGCAAAAATAGAAGAGAGAAATATTGTTTACCTTTCCAAAAAGCAGATGCCGGAATTTCTTTCCGCGCTTTCTTATTTTAATCTTTTTGAAAAACCTGTATCGGTTTCCGATTTTTTAGATTTGCTTATTGGGTTTTGTTACCAATTGAAATTTAGGGAAGTAGATGATATTTTGTACGAAAATATTTCGCATTTCGAAAAAAGTTTTAAAATCATTCAAAATCAGATTTCGCCATATTCTTTTGAAATAAAAATGGAAACGCTGGAAATGTTGATTAATCAGTTACTCAATACAGAAACGATTGATTTTCAAGGTGAACCGCTTCAAGGTTTACAAGTAATGGGACTTTTAGAAACCCGATTGCTGAATTTTGAAAATATCATTTTACTTTCCGTAAATGAGGGAAAACTTCCGCTCGGAAATTCGCAGAATACCTACATTCCTTTTAATGTTCGGCGGCATTTTAATCTGCCCACTTTTTTAGACAGTGACAGTATTTACGCTTATCATTTTTACCGGCTTATTCAGGATTCCGAAAATGTTCATTTGCTTTTCAACGGATTGAGTTCTGGTGTAAACATTGGTGAACAAAGTCGTTTTATTACTCAGCTCGAAATTGAAGACCCACATCACAAGATCGAAAAAATTGTGGTGCAAAATTCATCTGACCCAATTCAGCAGCAATTGATGACGATTGAGAAAACCCCGAAAGTTCTGGAAAAATTGGCGGAATGGAAGAATAGAGTTTCTGCATCTCATCTTACTTCTTATGTTTACAATCCTGTGAATTTTTATTTGTCGAAAATTTTAAACATCAAAGAATCTGCGGAAATAGAAGAAGAACTTTCGCAGAGAAGCTACGGAAATCTGGTGCATTACGCATTACAGAATATCTATGAAAAATTTATCGGTAAAAAATTAATGGTCAATGATTTAGAACTTTCAAATGAAGCAATTGATAATGCTATAAAACATGCAATTTCCGTGCTCAATCATCAACCGGAGTTTTATGAAAAAGGAATGAATTTTATTCATAAATCTATTGCGGAAAGAGTAGTGCGCAATGTTTTGGAATATGACCGGAAATTGCTTGAAGACGGAAATTCGCTGGAAATTTTGAGCGTGGAAGGAAATTTTGAAAATATAGAATTTTTCTTAGATGAAGCAAAAACCGACAGTGTGAAATTCTACGGCTTTATTGACCGAATCGACCGATTGAACGGAAATTTAAGAATCATCGACTATAAAACAGCGAAGACTAAAAAACTTGCTATTTCTGCCCCGAAAAATGAAGCTGCAGAAGAAAAACTCGAAAAACTCTTTTTTAGTGATGATTATAAACAAGCGATGCAATTGTGTATTTACGGCTATTCTGTGCTGAGTGAAAAAAAATTCCCCGACCATTTTGTGCAATGTGGAATCTGGAGTTTTGCACAGGTAAATCAGGGAGTACAAAATTTGCATATTTTCGGTAATGACGAAATTTCATTAGAATCGCTTGAAACACCTATGAATGCGGTGAAAAATCTAATCGAGGAAATCCTGAATCCTGAGATTGATTTTGCTGCTAAGTGATGATAGGTTATCATTTCAAATTTGATTTGTGAAACGACAATCTATTGGTGAGATGCCCTATTTTTGAAATGTAAAAAATAATTCAGAACTTTGCTTTCCAAAAACTATACCTATGAAAATCAAAGATTTAACCCCTGAAGAGACGGGTTTAAGCAAACTATTGCTTATAATTCTTCAGAAACTTGAAAGTATGAGTGTTTCCGGCACTGCGTATTATGACAACGCCGACCTCAAACAATTGTTTCATATTTCAGACCGTACCATATACCGGCTCCGTTGCAGCAGGCAAATCCCTTTTTTCAAATTCGGGGGTAAATATTTTTATCCGAAATCGTTTTTTGATAAGGCAATTGTTTAAATGACTTGCAAAAACTTATTTTACCCTATACAAAGCAAAACTCCGGAAAAGAAATTTCTTTTCCGGAGCGTGTTAAGATATTACCTTTTTACATAACATTATGCTTACCGAGATAGACGGAGTTGCATGCCGATTTTTTTCCTTTGTTGTGGAAGAAACAAAATACGTGTACTTTTTTCCCCTGAAAATAAGAGCCAAGAGTAACATCAGCAGTCAGCGCATCACGCTGAACGGCTGTTTCCGCTGTAGAAAACTCATTCAGCTCTTCGCAGTAGCATACGGAGCAGAATACGTCATCAGCACTTGCATTACCTTGTGTAGCATTGTTTTCCCAACTGAAGCGCATTACCTCATCAGCTTGAGCAAGCACGGCAACATTCTGAAACCCTGTGAGGTCTCCTTTGGTAATCAGCACTTTGTTTAAGACAAGTTTGGGCACATCAGCAATAATCTCTATTGCGTGATTAATGGTGTATGAAACCGCAAGATTGATTCTGGATTTCATGCCATGTTTGCTGCCGAAATACCGGTTTTGGATGTCTTTCAGCGGTTGCAGAAACCCGATTGCCAGTCGGAATATTTCCTGCTGCAGTTTTTGTTTTTCGGTGGGTGGTTTTTTAGAGGGTTTCGGTCGGCTTCTGATAATACTCTTGCCTCTCCAGTTTGCACCAACGATGGTTCCCACCGTTCCTGAGAATCCACCGAGGATTCCCTTAGTAATTGTTGCCATAATACAATGATTTTTTTGGTTAGTGAAGCGAAGATAGAGGGTGTTTTTCACCGGAGCAAGGATTTTGGAAATGGTGTCCGAAGATGTCCGGTTTTGTCCGAAAATGTCCGGATAGTTTTTGCATTTCTTCGGGAGTTCTTCG
>CAZHFE010000067.1:0-10483 GCA_964532055.1 uncultured Kaistella sp.
CCGAAAATGAAAGAATGACAAGTATGTTTGATTCTGATGTTCACAATAAGCATTTGCCGCTAATGAATGCGATGGATTTTCTCAACAAAAAATATGGCAAAGATAAAATAAGAATCGGCAGCATGTCCGGTAAAAATACTTTTGAAAGGAAAATCATTTCGCCTGAATATGAAAAATTCCTAAAAAATAATACACTTTCTGAAGCGAATTATCGCTTCCACTAATTCTGTACCTTACAGAAATACTCGATTATTTTTTGCTTCACAACTGAAATTTGTTTATGTTCCTGTTTATGTGAATAAAAATAATTGTAATTTTATGTATCTTTGCTGCAAAGTTCATCATTGCTGTAGAACTTTATTCCAAAACCTCATCAACTCCCAATTGATGAGGTTTGTTGTTCAATGGTTTTCAGAGAAAGATTTTTCAACTCTTCCAGCTCTCGTCTTTTCTTATAAACGGTATAAATCTCGGTGGTTTTTCCGTTAAGATGTCCTGCCATATTTTGTGCTGCTGTAATGCCGTGAAGTTTTTCTACTTTATCCAAAAAGAAATGTTTCAGGGAATAAAATGTTGTTTCTGTGTGAAAAACTTTATTCACATATCTTTCCCAATATTTTCCCGGAGCATCATTTGAAATGGAACAAGATCTGGATTCCGGAGAAAATCCTACACCAAAAATATAATCATCATTAGAAGAACACAAGTCCAATTGGGATTTCCAATACGGTAATGCATCAGGAATAATAGCTCGAATCTCTCGAACATATTTTTGCCGCTTTTTCACGGTTATCGTAAACTCTTGATTTTCTAAATTAACATCAGATTTTTTAACTTCCAATAATTCTGTGGACCTGCATCCGCTCATATGAAACATCAACATATAATTAGCGTAATTCGGGAGTTTCTCTATAAGATAGTTGTAGATTTTGTCAAACTCTTCCTGAGTCAAAATTTTACGTTCTTTCTTAATGTGCTGTTTTGTCGGAATGTATTGGCAAGGATTTTGAATTAGACATGAATTTATACACAAAATTTTAAATAAAGTGGATAAATGGATTTTATATCTATTGTATGAAAACGCCGAAAGATTACAATTGTCAAGAATTTTCTTGATGTGCTTTAGTTCCGTATCTTTAATAATCAATTTATCATAACCCAATCTAATAACGACAGGTTTTATAATGTTGAGGTTAGATTCAATACAGGAAGCATGTTTTGGAGAAATATTGGTTTTGTGGTCTGTGAATGCTACTTCCAATGCTTCCATTAAATAAAGATTTGGTGAAAAATCGCTTTGCTCAATCGGCTGATACTTGCATACGCCCGGTATTGGATTGTAGCACATATCCAAAGCTCTGCTCATTTCGTCAAGTAATATCTCTGCAGCTTCTTTTCTTTCCTCGAATGTTTTGTATTCTGCCAATCCTTTTTTGCGCCAAAAATAACCTTTCGGATATTTGGCTTTCATAATTGGGTCGTAGAACTTACATCCTACATACCATTCTTTTTTCATTGCATTTTTTGCAGACAGTGTCTTAAGGTTGGGTGAAATGAATAAGTCTGAATGACTGCACCCATTGGGCATTTCGTTTTTAAACATAAGAAGTTGTATTAAAAGTTAGTACACGATTTGTTACACTATTAATACAACTTCAAGAATCTTGAAAAGAGCGGAAATCCGTTGTGGGAAAGGATTTCAGCGTTGTGAACTCGACAGGATTCAAACCTGTAACCTTCTGAGCCGTAATCAGATGCGCTATTCAGTTGCGCCACGAGTCCCGATTTTTAGTTTGCAAATATAACACTTTTTTACTTTCTTTGAGAAATGAAAAAGTACTTTTTAGCAATTTTAGCCGCTTTGACGATTTTTTCGTGTAAGAAAGAAAAAGAAATTAATCCTGTAGAATGGGAAAAAATTTCCGAGCAAGTACAATTTCAACCTTTTCCGGACGGCTTCAAATTGAAGTCGGGTAAATTTACTTACAACATCAGTTCATTTGATTTGCCTTATAAAAAAGTCATTTTACTAAATGCAAGTTTAGTCGGCTATTTCACAGAACTCGGTTTGGAAGACAGAATCATCGGGATTTCGAGTCCGGAATATGTTTATTCCGAAAAAATTCATCACCTCATCAATTCTGGAAAAATAGGAAACATCGGCAATGAGCAGAAATACGACATTGAAAAAATCATCGCCTTAAAACCCGATGCAATCTTCACCAATTATATTGCAAGTTTCGACAATACTTATGATTTACTGAAAAAAAACGGAATCGAAATTATCTTCCTCGATGAATATCTGGAACAAAATCCTTTGGAAAAATCAAAATATCTTTTGGTTTTCGGGAGATTATTTGGTGTTGAAAAAAATGCTTTCGCAAAGTTTAATGAAATTGCAGAAAACTATGAATCGCTAAAATCATTAGCGAAAAAAGCCAAAAAAAAACCGCTCGTTTTAGCCAATGAAATGTACGGAAACCAATGGTTTTTACCCGGCGGAAAAACTAATCTGGCTCGTTTTCTGGCAGATGCAAATACACAATACATTAATACCGAAAACACTGATTCCAGAGCTGTTCCCATGAGTTTTGAAGAAGTTTTCATCAAATCTGGAAATGCAGATTTTTGGGTAAATGCAGGTAATCATCAAACCAAAAAAGAGCTGCTGCAAATCAACCCCAATTATGCGAAAATGAATGTGTATCGAAAAGGAAAAATCTACACGATTACCGGCAGAGAAAAAGGAAAAGCTAACGATTATTTTGAAAGCGGTGTGCTGCGTTCTGATTGGGTTTTGAGAGATTATATCAAGATTTTTCACCCCGAACTTCTACCCGATTACGCTTTAACCTATATGAAAGAACTGAAATAAAACTACTTATCATTATATTACTCATGTGGAAGATTACCAAAAAATTTATTTACGTTTTCATTCTTACCAATATCCTTTTTATTTTTTGGGGCAAATTTTTTAATCCACCGATTACTTTCACACAATTGGGAGGTTTGATAGAATTCGGAAAATTAGAGCGCGATTATATTTCTTTTGATGAAATGGGCGACAATGTGAAAAAAGCCGTGATTGCCTCTGAAGACCAGAATTTTTACATACACAGTGGTTTCGATTATAAAGCCATACAAAAAGCGATGGAACACAATGATGCCGGGAAAAAACTACGCGGCGGAAGTACCATTTCCCAACAAACCGCAAAAAACGTTTTCCTTTGGCAAAGCAGAAACTGGATTAGAAAAGGATTGGAAACAGTTTATACATTTATCATCGAGTTGATTTGGGGAAAAAACGTGATTCTGGAAAGATACCTGAATTCTATCGAAATGGGACGAGGTGTTTTCGGGGTAGAAGCAGCATCAAAATATTATTTCAATAAAAGTTCCAAAGACCTCACCAAAAGTGAAGCCGCTTGGATTGCCGCAGTTCTGCCCAGTCCGAAAAAATATGACCCGAAAAATCCATCGCCATATCTCAACAAAAAACACAACTGGATAATGCGGCAAATGAATCATATCGTTCTAAAATAAAAACTATATTTGTTTATCATTAATAAAAAATCAAACTATGAATCCTATTGTACTGCTTTTCATTATCATCGCTTATTTTGCCATTTTACTTTGGGTTGCATACCGCACCGGAAAAGGCAGCAACAATGACGGGTTTTTCATCGGCAACAGAAAATCCAACTGGATGCTCGTTGCTTTCGGAATGATTGGGACAAGTTTGAGCGGGGTAACTTTTGTTTCCGTTCCGGGTGCAGTTGGCAATGATTCTTTTCATTATCTGCAGATTACAATTGGCTATCTTATTGGTTACATTGTGATTGCCTATATTTTGCTCCCACTCTATTACCGCTTAAAACTCACTTCTATTTACGGCTATCTTCAAGAAAGAATGGGACAGATTTCGTACAAATCCGGTGCATGGATTTTTATTGTTTCCCGATTGGTAGGAGCAACGGCTCGGTTATATTTGGTGGTGAATATTTTGCAGATGGCAATTCTCGACAGTTTGGGAGTTCCGTTTATCGTAACAACTTTGGTAATTTTGGCAATGATTATTCTCTACACTTATGAAGGCGGCGTAAAAACCATTGTTTATACTGATACGCTGCAAACTTCGTGCATGCTTTTGGGACTGATTATTTGTTCTGTCTATATGTTGAATCAGTTGGATTTAGATTTTTTTGAAAGTTTAAAAGAAATGAACAAGCTCGGTTATACCGAAGTTTTCAATACCGATGCAAACAGCAAAGCATTTTTCATTAAACAGATTATCGCAGGAGCTTTCATCACGATTACCATGACGGGAATCGACCAGGAAATGATGCAGAAATCGCTTTCTGTTACCAAGCTTAAAGATTCACAAAAAAATATGGTTACGCTCGGTTTTATTTTGGTCGGTGTTATTTCGCTGTTTCTCTTTATGGGCGGACTTCTGCACCTGTACGGAAACACTGAACATATTGCAAGTTCAGGCGATCAACTTTTCCCCGATATTGCACTGAATCACATGCCGCCGTTTATCTCCATTATTTTCATTATCGCATTAATTTCCGCATTATTTCCGAGTGCAGACGGAGCAATGACTGCTCTTACTTCTTCGCTCTGTATTGATATTTTCGGGTTGAGAGAGAAAAACATTTCGCAAGAAGCACAGGAAAAATTCAGAAAAAAAATTCACCTTATTGTTGCTTTTTCGTTTTTGGTGATGGTTATTATTTTCAAAATCATCAACGACAATTCTATGATTGGCTTGATTCTGAAATTGGCTGGATTTACTTATGGACCACTTCTCGGGTTATTTGCTTTCGGGATTTTCACGAAATACCATGTAAAAGACAAACTCGTACCTTATATCTGTATCGCAGCACCTGTAATTTCTTTTTTCATTGATAAATATCAGGAAAACGTTTTTGGCGAATTTAAAATCGGGTTAGAATTATTAATCATCAACGGACTGCTCACTTTCATCGGATTGTGGCTGATTCGGAAGAAATAAAATCGTAAATTCGCAAGCAAATAAATCTAAAAAATAAATGAGTAAAAGTATTACAGAACTTAAAACGCTCTCTACACAAATTCGGAGAGATATTCTGCGAATGGTTTCTGCCGTAAATTCCGGTCATCCCGGCGGAAGTTTGGGCTGTACAGAATTTTTCACGGCATTGTACGGAAAAGTGATGAACTACAATCTTCCGTTCACTATGGAAGGAAAAAATGAAGACCTTTTCTTTCTTTCCAACGGACATATTTCACCTGTGTTCTACTCCACTCTTGCACGTTTCGGGTTTTTTCCCGTTTCGGAACTTTCTACATTTAGAAAACTGGATTCCCGGCTTCAAGGACACCCGACAACTCACGAAGGACTTCCCGGAATTCGCATTGCATCGGGTTCTTTGGGACAAGGTTTGTCTGTTGCAATTGGTGCTGCGCTCGGAAAAAAATTAGACGGCGATAAAAATCTCGTCTATTCTCTTCACGGCGACGGAGAATTGCAGGAAGGACAGATTTGGGAAGCACTGATGTTTGCAGCTGCAAAAAAGGTGGATAATCTTATTGCAACTATTGACTACAACGGAAGACAAATTGACGGCGATACCGATGATGTTTTGAGTTTGGGAGATTTACACGCCAAATTGGAAGCATTCGGATGGAAAGTGCTGGAAGAAAAAAACGGAAACGATTTGGAAGCGGTCATTGCAATTCTGGAAAGAGCAAAAGCAGAAACCGGAAACGGAAAACCTGTCGCAGTAATGCTTCATACCGAAATGGGATTCGGTGTAGATTACATGACAGGAACTCACGCATGGCACGGAAAAGCTCCGAATGCAGAACAACTGGAAAAAGGATTGCAACAATTGCTGTTGGAGGAAATGTCAGATTATTAAAATAAATGATGATTGATAGATAAAGGATAAGTTTCTTGCATTAAAATTTAATCAATCATCAACCATCACTTATCAATTATAAAAAAGCAATTATGAAATATACAGTTTTAGATAAAAAAGATACAAGAAGCGGTTTCGGAGCGGGATTGGCGGAACTTGCCGATAAAAATCCGAATGTCGTTGCACTCTGTGCAGATTTAATCGGTTCGCTGAAAATGGAAAAATTCATTGAAAAAGCACCGGAAAGATTTTTTCAGGTCGGGATTGCAGAAGCCAATATGATGGGAATTGCAGCAGGTTTAACTATTAACGAAAAAATTCCTTTCACAGGAACTTTTGCCAATTTTTCTACTTCCAGAGTTTATGACCAGATTCGTCAGTCGATTGCATATTCCGATAAAAATGTAAAAATATGCGCTTCTCACGCAGGATTAACTTTAGGTGAAGACGGTGCAACACATCAGGTTTTAGAAGACATCGGAATGATGAAAATGCTTCCGGGAATGACCGTTATCAACACCTGCGATTACAACCAAACCAAAGCGGCGACTTTAGCAATTGCCGATTTTAAAGGTCCTGTTTATCTGCGTTTCGGGCGACCTGTAGTTCCGGTTTTCATTCCCGAAGATATGCCGTTTGAAATCGGAAAAGGAATTCTGTTGCAGGAAGGAAAAGATGTAACAATCGTTGCAACAGGACATCTCGTTTGGGAATCTCTGGTTGCAGCCGATGAGCTGGAAAAAGAAGGAATTTCTTGCGAAGTGATTAACATTCACACCATAAAACCTTTAGACGAAGAAATCATTTTAAAATCCGTAGAAAAAACCGGAAAAATAGTAACTGCCGAAGAACACAACTATATCGGCGGATTAGGCGAATCTGTTGCAGGAATACTTTCACGAAGAAGGCCGACAAAACAGGAATATGTTGCAGTAAACGATACTTTCGGGGAATCAGCAACACCGGAAGAACTGATGAAAAAATACAAAATAGATTCCGCTGCGGTGAAAGATGCCGTGAAAAGGATTTTGGGGAAATAACTTTCAGCTTTTAATAAAAAACCCTTTCAAAGTTTGAACTCTGAAAGGGTTTTTGTTTTTCCTACGCTCCGTAAGGAATCCAGATATTTTTGATTTCGGTTGCATGTCGCAAAAATTCTTCGCCTTCACCTTGTACAACATCAAGCCAGTTACGATATTTACCGAAATTTACCCAACTGCGTTTCATAGAATCTGTTGATAAAAGTTCGATTTCCCGACTTCCTTCCTTCGAGCCGAAATACCAAATTCCGTCAATATCATAATGTTTCGCCAATTCCTGAGCGAGTTCTTCTTTGTGTCCCGTTACGATATTTACCGTTCCTCCCGGAACATCGGAAGTTTCTAATATCTGATAAAAATCGGTTGCAGAAAATGGATGCTTTTCAGACGGAACTACTACTACTTTATTCCCCATTGCAATTGCAGGAATTACGGTAGAAATAAATCCTAACAGCGGATTTTCGTCCGGACAAATTACCGCCATCACACCGATTGCTTCCGGCATTGCTAAAGTTACCATTCGCTGAACCGTAGAATGAGCCATTCCATCGTATTTATCAGCAAAAGCTGCGTAAGTATAAATTCTTTCGATGGATTTTTCCACTTCTTCTTTTGCAGAATCCAGACTTTGACTGGTCATTTCCGCAATTCTTTCGGCAAATTCTTCGGAACGGATTGCCAAATTTTCAGCGATATAATACAAAACCTGTGCTCTTGAATGTCCTGTCATTCCGTCCCATGATTTTTCTGCGTGTGCAGCTTCCACCGCATTTCTGATGTCTTTTCTGTTTCCTTCAGAAACTTCACCAATATATTCTCCAAAAGCATTTTGGATTTCCATGCTGTAACCTCCATCTGGTCTTGCTTGTTTTCCGCCGATGTACATTTTTGTAGTACGATCTATTTCTGCTAAAGCATTTTTCTGCTGTTTTGAATCTTTAGATTTAATTGCTTTCGGAATAATTGGTTTTGAAGCAAATTCGTCTTCGATTCTCGGTTTCATATATTCGTATAAACCTTCTTTTCCACCTTCTCTTCCGAATCCGGATTCTCTGTAACCACCAAATCCTGCAGCTGCATCAAACTGATTGGTACAGTTTATCCAAACACTTCCTGCCTTGATTTTCGGGGCAATATCTAAAGCCAGATTTATATTTTCTGTCCAAATGCTTGAAGCCAATCCGTATCTCGTATTGTTTGCCAAAGCAACCGCTTCGTTGTGAGTACGGAAAGTCATCGCCACCAAAACCGGTCCGAAAATTTCTTCCTGTGCAATGGTAGAACTTGTAGGAACATCGGTAAATAAAGTCGGCGGGAAAAACCACCCATTCTTCGGAACACCGTTTTTCGGCTGATAAATTTTGCAGCCCTCGTTGATCCCTATTTTCACCAATTCGTCTATGGTTTTCAGTTGCACTTTATCTACAATTGCACCCATATCTACAGCTTTATCCAAAGGATCTCCGATTCGGAGTGTTTCCATTCTCACTTTCAGTTTTTTGTAGAATTTTTGGGCAACGCTTTCTTGCACCAATAATCGCGAACCTGCGCAACAAACCTGCCCCTGATTGAACCAGATTGCATCTACAATTCCTTCTACCGCAGAATCCAAATCGGCATCTTCAAAAACGATGAATGGAGATTTACCGCCCAATTCAAGGGATATTTTTTTGCCTGTTCCTGCGATTTCCGTTCTTAAAATTTTTCCCACTCTTGTTGAACCGGTAAATGCAACTTTCTGAATGTCTTTATGATTGACCAAAGCCGTTCCTGCAACAGAACCGCGACCTGTAACTACATTGACTACACCTTTTGGAAGCCCTGCTTTTTCACAGATTTCCGCAAAAAGAAGTGCCGTTAATGATGTATATTCAGCCGGTTTCAAGACAATAGTATTTCCCATTGCTAAAGCAGGAGCAACTTTCCAAGCGAGCATCATTAAAGGAAAATTCCATGGAATGATTTGTCCGATAACGCCAACTTCTTTGTAATCCTTAAATTCGGTATCCATCAGTTTTGCCCAACCTGCGTGATGATAAAAATGTCTTGTAACAATCGGAATATCTATATCTCTGGTTTCGCGGATAGGTTTTCCGTTGTCCATTGTTTCCAAAACCGCAAATAATCTCGAATGTTTCTGAATTTGTCTTGCAATGGCATACAAATATTTCGCTCTTTCAAAACCGCCGATTTTCACCCATTCCGGAAGTGCTTTGTTGGCTGCTTTTACCGCTTTATCGATGTCTTTTTCATCGGCTTCGGCAATTTTGGCTAAAAATTCTTTGTTGCTCGGATTGTGAGATTCCACATATTTTTTAGAATTTGGTTTTACCCATTCTCCACCGATAAAAAGGTCGAAACTTCTATTGTGGGCTTCTAAAAAATCTATTGCAGGTTTTGCTGCTTCAGGAGCGGGACCGTAAACCATAGTGTCGTATATTTCTTTGATTTCCATTTTGTTAATGTGATAATTTGAAAATGTGCTAATGAGATAATTTTCGGAAATTAATTATTAATTTTTCGTTGTTAATTAAAATTAGGCCATCGGATGACGGAATGCTGCGGAATATCTTCCGGTAATATAATGTTCTAACTGTCTTTCAATATCGCCGAGAAGCGAACTTGCTCCGAAACGGAATAAATCTGGAGTAAGCCAATCATTACCCAATTCTTCTTTCATTAAAACCAAATAATCGATTGACTGTTTTGCTTTCTGAATTCCTCCTGCTGGTTTGTAGCCTACTTTCACGCCGGTCAATTCATAATAATCTCTGATACAGCGAATCATCACCAAACTCACCGCCAAAGTCGCATTTACCGATTCTTTTCCGGTGGAAGTTTTGATAAAATCAGAACCTGCCATCATTGCCACCCAACTTGCTTTCGCTACTTTGGTATAAGTCGGGATTTCTCCGGTTGCCAAAATGGTTTTCATGTGCGCATCTCCACATGCTTCACGGCAGAGTTTTACTTCTTCGTACAGTTCTTTCCATTTTGATTCCAAAACCAAATCTCTGCTGATAACAATATCTATTTCCGAAGCACCTGCTGCAACGGATTTTCTGATTTCAGTGAGTTTTTCTTCCAGAGAAATTTTCCCGGCAGGAAAACCTGTGGAAACTGCAGCAATCGGAATATTTGTTCCTCTCAATGCTTCTTTAGCAAAAGGAATCAGGTTGTGATACACGCAAACCGCACCTGTTGTAAGATGAATATTTTCCATTCCCAATTTTTGCAGAATATCTTCACGAACAGGGTTTTTTGCTTTTTCACAAAGACGGATAACATTTCCGCGTGTGTCATCTCCTGCAAGTGTTGTCAAATCTATCATCGAAATTGCTTTCAGCAACCACGCTGCCTGAAATTCTTTTTTCACGCTTCTTCGTCCTGTCAAAGTTGATGCACGGCGTTCTATCGCACTTCGGTTTACATTTATAGCATCGAAAAATTTGGTATTGAAAGGAAGTCCTTTGTTCCGTTCCGAAGTGTGATGTTTTGCGTGATGGGTATTGTTTTTTTCTAATACTTTTTCCATAA
>CAZHFE010000068.1:0-10278 GCA_964532055.1 uncultured Kaistella sp.
ATATGAATGCACAAGTCGGCTTCACTTCACCCGGAAATATCGGTGCAGATGTTTGCCATTTGAATTTACACAAAACTTTTGCTATTCCGCATGGTGGAGGAGGACCCGGAGTTGGTCCTATTTGTGTAGCAGAACACTTGGTTCCGTTTTTACCCTCGAATCCGAATATCAACACCGGTGGAAAAGAAGCAATTGATGCTATTTCAGCCGCACCTTACGGTTCATCTCTCGTTTTGAATATTTCTTATGCCTATACCAAAATGCTCGGAACTTCCGGATTGAAAAAAGCAACGGAATACGCAATTCTTAATGCCAATTATCTAAAAGAAGTTTTGGCAGAACATTTCCCGATTTTATATGCCAATGAAAAGGGTAGAGTTGCCCATGAATGTATTGTTGATTTCCGACAGTTCAAACCACTAGGAATTGAAGTTGCCGATGTTGCAAAAAGATTAATGGATTATGGTTTTCACGCACCTACGGTGAGTTTTCCTGTTGCAGGAACTTTGATGATTGAGCCAACCGAATCTGAAAGTAAAGCCGAAATAGACCGTTTTGCGGAAGCACTGATTTCCATTAAAAAAGAAATTGAAGAAATTGCAAACGGAGAAGCAGATAAAGAAAACAATGTTTTGAAAAACGCACCTCATACAGAGCAAATCGTGATCTCAGATTCTTGGGACAAACCTTACAGCCGCGAAAAAGCAGCATATCCTTTGGATTGGGTAAGAGAACACAAATTTTTCGCATCTGTTTCCAGAGTTGATGAAGCGTATGGTGACAGAAATTTGGTTTGTACTTGTGCACCGATTGAGAGTTATATGTAAATAAAATTCTGTTTTATACAGTTAAAATTCCCAAGTGAAAATTTGGGAATTTTTTTAGTAATAATTTCTTTATTTTTGAACAATGATTCTCAACCATATTTTCACCAATCAACGCTCCGGAAACCATAAAAATTCTATTGTTTCCAGAACCGATTTTCAGCGGGATTTCGACAGAATAATTTTTTCAGCCGCTTTCCGGAGATTACAAAATAAAACTCAGGTTTTTCCGCTTCCAGGAAGTGTTTTTGTACATAATCGTTTGACACATTCTTTAGAAGTTTCTTCTGTAGGACGAAGTTTGGGAAGTGCCGCCGGAGAATTTATCGTTAAAAATTTTGAAAAAGATTTAGATGAAAATGCCCGCAATTTTTATCTCTATAATCTGAGTGAAGTTGTTGCTTCGGCTTGTCTTTGCCACGACATCGGAAATCCTGCTTTCGGACATTCCGGTGAAGATGCGATTGCAAGTTATTTCGAAAAAAACGAAGCAGACCTTAAACAAAAATTCAATGAAAAAGAATGGGCAGATTTGGTAAATTTTGAGGGAAATGCAAATGCAATCCGTGTTCTCACTCATCAGCAGACAGGGAAAGATCAAGGCGGAACTCAACTGACTTTTACTACTTTGGCGAGTATTGCAAAATATCCGTGTGAAGCGGCGGCAAAGAAAAAAGGGATAATTAACCGCAAAAAATTCGGCTTTTTTCAGAATGAAAAAAATACTTTTCTGGAAATCGCAAAATCGGTGAATTTAATTAAAGAAAGCGATGAACCGACTGTTTTCAAAAGACACGCTTTCGTTTGGCTCGTTGAAGCAGCAGATGATATTTGCTATAACATTATCGACATGGAAGATGCGCACCGATTGGGAATCGTGAATTCTGCGGATTGCGAAAATCTTTTTACCGATTTGATAAAATCGGTGAATCCCGATGAGATAAAAAAAGTGGAAGAGAAGTTGGGAATCATCACAAACAAAAATGAGAGAATCTCATATCTTCGTGCAAAAGTGATTAATTCTTTAATTAACAAGACAACAGCTCTTTATAAGGAACATTTTAGTAAAATTATTGACGGAACTCTAGATAAAGCACTGCTCGATATTTTCAAAACCGAGAGTTCTTCACTTGCCGAAATCGAGCGTTTTTCTGTTGAAAAAATCTATAATCACAAAGCGGTTATCGAAATTGAAAATGCCGGTTACAACGTAATGTACGAACTTTTAAACCATTTTATTCCGCCGGTTCTAAAAGATAAATCTGTCATAAAATCTTATGATAAAATGGCACTGAAATTATTGCCGAAACAGTTTTTGTATGAATATGGAACAGATTATCAAAAAGTGTTGGGAATCATAGATTTCGTTTCGGGAATGACAGATAATTACGCAACTGATCTTTACCGCAAAATAAAAGGAATTGATATTGGAATGACGGTTTAGAAATGTATAACTGAAAATTAATTTAAAACTTAAACGATGAAAAAACTACTTTTAACCATTTGTATATTGCTTTTCTTTGTGCAATGTTCCACACGAACAGATATGGCAAATTCTCGTTTCGCCGAGATTTTGGAAATCAAAAAATTTCAGAAAGAACTGAACGAAGAATATGCAAGCAGGGGAAAAACGCCGCTTCGAGGAAGTAATTATTTGAATTTCAAAGGGCATCCGTTTTTTCCGGTCAATCTGAAATATCGTGTAAAAACCAAATTCAGCAAAACTAAAAATCCGCAACCTTTTGAAATTCAAACTTCATCGGGAAATACCAGAACTTATCAAAAATTTGGAAAAGCCACTTTTCAATTGAGCGGTAAATCTCACACTTTAACGCTTTATCAAAGTTTAGAATTGTTGCAAAATCCCGAATATCAAGATTATCTTTTTCTCCCTTTTCATGATGAAACCAACGGAAAAGAAACTTATGGAGGAGGAAAATATATGGATTTGAAAATCCCGTCAGGAAATGAAATTATTTTGGATTTCAATAAATCTTATCAACCGTTTTGTGCTTATAATGCTTACGATTACAGTTGTCCGATTGTTCCCGAAGAAAACCGATTACAAACTCGTATTGAAGCAGGAGTAATGTACAATGATGTGTATCATCACTAAACTTTCCTCAAAAGACGGAATCAAAGAAACTGTTCCGCCATTTTCTTTTTTATAGAACTTTAGCAATTTTATAAATTTATTGGCATAATAATGGCTTTTTAGCAGTAAAATATTAAAATTATGGAGCTTTCTAAAAAAAACAAACCGGGACTGATTGTTATAGCGGCAATTGCTATCCTAATTCTGATGATTGTTTTCTATTTTGTTATTTTATCGTTTTTCCCTGATTTATTTGAAAGTATGAATATAGGCGAAAGTCAGCCAGTAAAATAGCATTTATATTTTTGCTAAAAACTCTTCAAAAGCCGGAATTACCGAAACTGTTCCGTCGGTTTCTATTTTGTCGAGTTTCAGAAATTCAATCTGATTAACGCAATTTTCATCGAAAGGTTTTTGTACACGGACATAATTTTCTGTAAATCCGTACATAATTCCGTTTTTATTTTCGTGTTCCCAAAGTACGGGAAGCGATTTTCCGACTTGGGTTTGGTAAAATGCCATCTTCTTTTTCTCGGAAAGAATTCTTAGCATTTTGCTGCGTTTTTTTCTTTCAGAAATCGGCACAATTCCGTCCATTTTCGCAGCTTCGGTATTTTCTCTCTCGGAATAGGTGAAAACGTGAAGATATGAAATCGGAAGTTTACTCAGAAATTGATAGGTTTCCAGAAATTTTTCTTCCGTTTCGCCCGGAAAACCTACAATCACATCAACTCCGATGCATGAATCGGGCATTACTTCACGGATTTTTGCAATTCTGTCGCTATACAATTTTGTGAGATAACGGCGTTTCATTTTTTTCAGCAAATCGTCGCTTCCGCTTTGCAGCGGAATATGAAAATGCGGAACAAAACTCTCGCTTTCCGCAACCAAATCAATACACTCATCTTTCAGAAGATTCGGCTCAATTGAGGAAATGCGGATTCTTTCAATTCCTTTGACTTTATCTAATTCCGAAATTAAATCCAAAAAAGTATGTTTGTGCTTTTTGTTACCAAATTCACCTTTTCCGTAATCACCGATATTTACGCCGGTCAAAACGATTTCTTTAATTCCTTTTTCTGAAATTTCTTTGGCATTTTTAATAACATTTTCAATCGTATCAGAACGCGAAATTCCTCTCGCCAAAGGAATCGTGCAATAAGTACATTTATAATCGCAACCGTCTTGAACTTTCAGAAACGCTCTTGTTCTGTCGCCGATAGAGTAGCTTCCGATGAAAAAATCGGCTTCATCAATTTCACAGGAATGAATGATTCCCTGACTTTCAGTTTTCTGTAAATCATCGAGATAGCTCAGAATATTAAATTTTTCTTTCGCTCCCAAAACCAAATCTACTCCTTCGATTTCTGAAATTTCTTCTGGTTTCAACTGTGCATAACAACCGAGAATTACCACCAAACCTTCCGGATTGGCTTTCATGGCACGTTTTACATGGAACTTACATTCTCTGTCTGCATTTTCCGTAACCGAACAAGTATTAATGACATAGACATTTGCTTTGTCATCAAAATTTACTTTTTCATAACCTGCATTGGTTAATTGTCGGGCAATAGTAGAGGTTTCCGCAAAGTTAAGTTTGCAGCCGAGTGTGTGAAAAGCGGCGGTTTTACTGAAATTTCGTTCCATAAAATGAGAGCGCAAATTTACGGAAAATTATTTGTACTCATCTCGTACTTCATCGCTGTCTGCAAAACAAACCGGCGAAGAATTCTTTTGTTCATCTAAACACTTTTTATCTGAGACAGAAAGTGTTTCAGTATTTTCATTTTTAGGAAAAGTTATTTTATCAGTGTGTTTATACCCTAAAATTAATTTTATATGATGTAAAAACTGTTTAATAGAAAGGTTTTTCATAGCATTTCAAGTTCAAAGTTCTATCTTCATACTTCCAATTCCCGACAAATTTACTTAATATTGGTAAGGTTTCCGAAAAGATTTTCCAAATGAAATATTTTGTGAAAAGGCGACTGTATCTGCTGAAGACACTCTTTGTCCAGAATAAAACTGTACCTCGAAGCAAGTGAATTCATATCTGAAACGATAACCAACCAGCACTCATCTACATTTCGGTCGTAAGAAGGAAATTTTTCGTTTTTTTTCTCGATGAGTTCTATGATTTTTTCCGAAGAAAGTCCGTCAAAAAGTCCCAGATTAAAATCATGAGTGATGAATACGTTTCTCCTGTGATGCGATTTTCTGAGCTTTTTTATGTAGCCGAAAGGTTTTCCTTTTTTGATGCAGTTTTTAATGTTCAGAGTGATTTCATGCTGTTGTTCGAGCAGATTCATTTTGTGCAGGTTGCGAAATTCCAAAAAATAAACACCACGAAATTTCGAGGTGTCTTCATTTTCAAGGAGGAGTTCTGCTTGACGAAAAATTTTATTTAACTGACTTTCTATCTTTTTTATTTCCAGATGATTGATGACTTCGGTCAATTCTATACCGATTTTTTTATCATTGAATTTCGCGATAAAATCGGGACTTTCGCAGGTGAGGTTTTCAAACCGTATTTCCGGAAAATGATGTAGGAAAGCATTGAGCAAAAGGATTTCAGATTTCTTGCGGTATTTTTCGCGGTCATGAAGTCCAGAATCGTCTATTTCGCGATGATAACGCTCAATCGGCTTCTTCCTCAAATGCCGGTTCAGATAATAAAGCGAGAGATTTTTGGTTAAATCTTCTTCCGAAAATATCTTTTTCATTTTATTAAATTTTGAAAACCAATATTTTACGATTCTAAAATTAAATAAAAAAACAATACCACCTCAGTTTTTTTTCGACAAATTTTATCAATGACAGTATTTTTATTTTCTTTATTGCAGAAAATCCCATGAATGAAACACTTTTGAAAAAACAAACTTGAAAAATTCTGTTGGAATTTTTATTTTAATAGATTTGCAATTCTTATAAAACGTATAACAAAAAATGGATTTTAAAAACTTCACGATGCCTTTTGACATCAATCCCGAATATTCTAAAAAAAC
This sequence comes from uncultured Kaistella sp., assembly GCA_964532055.1. Taxonomy (GTDB): domain Bacteria; phylum Bacteroidota; class Bacteroidia; order Flavobacteriales; family Weeksellaceae; genus Kaistella. The sequence continues at coordinate 5,925 of CAZHFE010000068.1, forward strand.
TGCCTATTTTTCAATGGAATTTGCCATTGATCAATCGTTAAAAATTTATTCAGGCGGATTGGGATTTTTGGCAGGTTCTCACATGAGAAGTGCGTATAATTTGAAGCAAGATTTAGTGGGAATCGGTATTCTGTGGAAATTCGGATATTACGACCAAGCTAGAAATCACGACCAGACTTTGCAGCCGACATGGACTAAAAAAATGTACAGCTTTTTGCAGGATACAGGAATTAAATTTCAAATAGAGATTCATTCTGCTCCGGTTTGGGTAAAGGTTTTTTATCTCTACCCTGAAATTTTCGGTACTGCACCAATGTTTCTTTTGTCAACCGACGTTCCGGAAAACGACCACGTTTCCAAAACAATTTGCCACCGTTTGTATGATGCCAATGAATCTACCAAAATTGCACAGTACATTCTTCTCGGAAAAGGTGGTGCAAAATTGCTCGATGAGATGAATTTTCAGCGAGATGTTTATCATCTGAACGAAGCACACGGACTTCCTGCTGCGTTCTACCTGCTGAATAAATTTGGGGGTGATTTAGAGAAAGTTAAAGAGAAGCTAGTATTTACAACACATACTCCGGAAGAAGCAGGAAATGAAAAGCATAATCTTGTGATGTGTTACGATATGTCTTATTTTTCGGGACTTTCCATTGATAAGGTGAAATTAATCGGCGGAACGGAAGACAATCGTTTTAATCATTCACTTTGTGCGCTCAGAATGGCGAGAATTGCAAACGGCGTTTCACAGCTTCACGGTGTGGTTTCTCGAGCAATGTGGAGTAAATATCCCGGAATTTGTGAAATAAAAGCAATTACCAATGCACAAGATTATCATTATTGGGCAGATAAAACACTTTATCAATCAAAAGATGATAAAGATGAAACACTTTTTGATTTTAGGAAAAAACAACTGAAAAGAAGAATGTTCAGAATTGTTGCCGACCAAACCGGAAATTTATTCGACCCGAATGTTTTCACCATAGTTTGGGCAAGAAGATTTGCCGGTTACAAAAGAGCCGATTTGCTGCTTCATGACAAAGAAAGATTTGAAAGATTACTGAACAATCCAAAATATCCGGTGCAGATAATTTGGGCAGGAAAACCTTATCCGATGGATTATACGGCGATTTCAACGTTCAATACTTTGGTTGAAGCAAGCAAATATTACAAAAATATGGCGGTTCTCACAGGTTATGAGCTGGCTTTAAGCAAATCTCTGAAACAGGGTTCAGATTTGTGGCTGAACAATCCACGTGTTCCGAGAGAAGCATCGGGAACATCAGGAATGACGGCAGCAATGAACGGTTCGATAAATTTATCGACCGATGACGGCTGGATTCCGGAATTTATAAAAAACGGAGTGAACGGTTTTGTAACGCCGCAAGCAGATTACCAAAATGCGAGTATTTACGATCAGGATAATTTCGATTTGGAAAACCTGTACAACACATTAGAAAACGAAATTATTCCGATGTATTACAATAATCCCAATGAATGGCGGAAAATACAGCAAAATGCGATGAGTGAAGTAAAAGAACGTTTCAATTCAGACAGAATGGCGGCAGAATATTATAAAGAAATTTACCGATGAATCCGAGTATTTGGGAAATAGAAGTTTTTTACAGAAAACGAAACGTCATCATTATCGGTGCCGGTTTTACCGGATTATGGACTGCAATTTCCGTGAAAGAAAAATTTCCCGAAAAGCAGGTTTTGGTTGTTGAGAGAAGTGCTGTTCCGATTGGTGCTTCTACACGAAATGCAGGTTTTGCCTGTTTCGGAAGTTTGACCGAAGTGATTTCAGATTCCCAAAAAATGGGTTGGGAAAAAACCTTGGATTTGGTAAAAATGCGTTTTGAGGGTTTGCAGAAAATCAGGAAATATTTTGAAAATGAATCGATTGATTTCGATTTATGCGGCGGTTTTGAAATCATTAATGACGAAAATTTTTTAACTAAAATTGATGAAGTCAATACCAAACTGAAAGCGATTACAGGATTGGAAAAAACCTATTTTCTCAATCAGGAAAAACTTAAAAAATTTGGTCTGGGAAATTCTAAATTCCTAATAGAAAATACTTTAGAGGGTTCTTTACATTCGGGAAAACTGCTGCAAAAACTTTTGGAAAAAGCACAAAGTTTAGGTGTGGAATTTCTTTTTTGTACGGAAGTTACCGATATTTTTGAAGATGAAAATTCGGTGAAAATCAAAACCGAAAATTTTGAAATAGAAGCTGAAAAATTAGTGATTGCAACCAATGCTTTTACCAAAAATCTGATTCCAGAAATCAATATTTTTCCTGCACGCGGACAAATTTTGTTGACTGAACCTGTTGAAAATTTGCAAATTAAAGGAACGTTTCATTACGATGAAGGTTTTTATTATTTCAGAAATCTTGGTAATCGAGTTTTGCTCGGTGGTGCAAGAAATCTGGATTTCAAAACCGAAGAAACGGACAAACTTGAAACAACTGATTTCCTGCAAAATCATCTCGAAACATTTTTAAAAACAGTAATTCTTCCCAATCAGCAAGTTAAAATTGCGCAACGGTGGAGCGGAATTATGGCAATGGGAAACGAAAAATCACCGATTGTACAACCCGTTACAAAACGGCAGTTTACAGCAGTTCGGCTTTCCGGAATGGGAGTTGCTCTCGCTCCGATAATCGGTGAAAAAGTAAGTGATTGGGTTTAAAAAAAGTAGATGAAAGTGATTCATCTGCTTTTATGATTTATTGTTTTTACTTTACACAAAAGGAAGTTTCACCACTTTTGCAGGAACGTTTTTATTTCTGATTTGGATAAAGATATCCGAACCGGTTTTGAAATGAGGTTTTGCAACATAAGCCAAACCGATTCCCACACTTTTCATCGGACTCATCGTACCCGAAGTAACTTTCCCGATTTCGTTCCCTTCAGAATCTACCACCAAATAGTCATGTCGAGGAACGGCTCTTTCCTGCATTTCAAATCCGACCAATTTTCGGGAAACGCCTTCTTCTTTTTGTTTTGCAAAAAATTCTTTATCCACAAAATCTTTGTCGAATTTGGTAATCCAACCCAATCCTGCTTCAATGGGTGAAGTGGTATCATCAATATCGTTTCCGTAAAGACAAAAACCTTTTTCTAATCGTAAAGTATCTCTAGAAGCTAATCCGCAAGGAATCAATCCGAACTCCTGACCAACTTTTGTGAGTTCGTCCCAAAGTTTCACCGCGTTTTCATTTTTAAAATAGATTTCAAAACCGCCACTTCCGGTATATCCTGTGTTTGAGATTATGACATCATCAATTCCGGCTACTTTCCCAATGGTAAAATGATAATACGGAATTTCAGATAATTCAGTATCGGTGAGTTTTTGTAGTGTTTCCTCAGCTTTCGGTCCCTGAATGGCGATAAGTGACATTTCATCTGAAGCATTGGTAAGTTTTGCCCCGAATTTTTCGTTGTATTTGGAAATGTGATTCCAGTCTTTTTCGATGTTTGAAGCATTTACCACGACAAAATATTTTTCGTCATGTATTTTATAGACAATCAAATCATCTACAATTCCGCCGTTTCCGTTGGGTAAACAACTGTATTGTGCTTTTCCGTTTTCTAACAAATCTACATTATTGGTTGTTACAAACTGAAGCAAATCCTTTGCAGAAGTACCTTCTACGAAAAACTGACCCATGTGTGAAACGTCAAAAATTCCTACTTTTTCGCGTACTGCAAAATGTTCTTCGGTTACACCGGAATATTGAACAGGCATTTCAAAACCCGCAAAAGGTACAATTTTTGCGCCGAGAGAAACGTGTTTGTCATAAAGCGCAGTTCTTTTTTCCATTCTTAAATTTTATATTTAAATTATTTTTTTGAGTGAACGAAGATACTTAATTTTCGGTTTTTAGTTTACCAAAAATTTTCTTTCTTTGATTAAATTTGCAATTGCCAGAATATCATCGCCGATTAAGCGGTCATCTTCCAGCTTCGGAACGACGGAACGAATAATCTCGAAATTTTCTTCCACAATTTTTGAGCATTTTGCGGGTCTTCGGAATTCTAAACCTTGTGCAGCAAACATTAATTCTACCGCTAAAATATGTTCTAAATTTCCTAAAACCTGATTGAATTTTCTGCCCGAAATACTGCCCATTGAAACGTGGTCTTCCTGTCCCAAACTTGTCGGAATGGAATCTGCGGAAGCCGGAAAGCAAAGTGTTTTATTTTCGGTAACCAACGCTGCAGAAGTATATTGCGGAATCATGAATCCGGAATTGAGCCCTGAACTTTCTACCAGAAGTTTGGGCAGTCCGAATTTTCCTTCGAGTAAAAGATAACTTCTTCTGTCTGAAATATTTCCGAGT
>CAZHFE010000069.1:0-10061 GCA_964532055.1 uncultured Kaistella sp.
TTTTTGATGAAGTACAAACCGGAATCGGAATTACCGGAAAAATGTGGGCTTTTCAACATTTTACGGCAAAACCAGATATTATCTCTTTCGGAAAAAAAGCACAGGTTTGTGGAGTTTTAGCTAACAAAGAAAAATTTGACGAAATCCCGAATAATGTGTTCCGGGAAAGTTCAAGAATCAATTCCACTTTTGGGGGAAATTTCATCGATATTCTGCGTTTCCAACTGATTTTGGAAGTTATCGAAAAAGAAAACCTTGTGGAAAATGTAAGAGTAGTAGGAGAATATCTTTTGGAAGGTCTGCAAAAACTGCAACAAGAATTTCCGGATAAAATTTCCAACGCAAGAGGAAGAGGTTTGATGTGTGCAATTGATTTGCCGACTGGTGAAGACCGAGATAAATTGAGAGAACTGCTCTATGAAGACGGATTGATTATTTTAGCGTGCGGCGATCAATCGATTCGTTTCCGTCCTCACCTGAATGTAACAAAAGAAGAAATCCAAATCGCTTTAGATAGAATTGCCAATAATATTGAGAAAATTTAAAAGCAATTAACATTAAAAAAAACCTTTCAGCAATTGAACTGAAAGGTTTTTTATGAATTAACACAAAGTTAAATTTAAGTTAAAAACTAATGTTTTAATATATCTTAACATTTTTTTTCCGATTGATTTTTGTAATTTGAAAATTCAAAACAGAAAAAATATGGAAAGACAAACAAGAGTATGTGTTTTTGAAAGTGAAAGTCCGTCTGAAATTCAGTTGATTAAATCGAAACTCACAGCACAGAATATAGTGAGTTTTGTAAATGATAATTATATGTCTTTTACGACAACTCCCACTGCATCTGTGATGAGATTATTTGTAAATCTGCCCGACGAAAAAAAAGCATTTGTAATCATTGATGATTATCTGAAGGAAATAGAGTAGTGCTTACTCAATCAAAATACGCAGACTTTTTGGCAGCACTTTCACTTTTACGGGTGATTCTATGTTGTAAAATTCACCATCGAGATGCCAGTTTTTTGTAGAAACCGAAAATTCTGTTTCTGATACTGGAAGATAAGTAATATATTGGTTATCTGTCAGTTTTTTTGTAAACATTCTATATGCAAAAAAAAGAGAGTGGGAGATGGGAAATTTCTTTACCAAAACCAAATCAACCAAACCGTCGCTTTTACTTGCTTTCGGAGCGATATACGCATTGTTGCCGAATTGGCGAGTGTTTGCAACGTTCAGCATCAGATATTTCCCGTTATATTTTTTGAAATTTTCATCAGAAAAATATACTTCTATAGGAGAATAATTAAAAAAAGTTTTAATGGAAACTTTTATGTAATTCTTAAAACCGCGATTGGTTTTTTCAAATTCTTTCACCACTTCACCGTCAAAACCTGTTCCTGAAACATTGATAGAGAGTTTATCATTCACTGTAAAAGTATCTATTTTTCTGGAATTTCCGTTTTTGATTTTCGTTAAAAGTTCATCTAAATTTTTAGAAAATTTGGTTTCGTTAGAAAATCCGTTTCCGGAACCGGCAGGAAAAATAGCGAGAATTTTTTCGGTATTGATGATTTTTTTTGCAACTGAAGAAATCGTTCCATCGCCACCGATTGCCACGAAAACATCAGTGTTTTCAAAATTCTTGTCGATGAATTTTTCAGTTCCTTTCACCGAATCTGAAATATAGAAATTGGGATTTGCAACCTTTCGTTTCAGCGAATCTAAAAAAGGTTTATAGTTTTTCTTCGCCGAAAAAGGATTGATGATGAAGCATATGTTTTCCATAGCGTGCAAAATTAAAATAAAAAAGCCACATTAAAATGCGGCTTTTGCTGAAATTATTTAATTGCGGTTCTTTTCAAAAATTCTGGCTGCATCATCATTTTAATATCTGAAATCGGCAATTTTATCAAAACAGGACCGGCTGCATAAGCAGCAATTTCATATTGATTGTATAAAAAATACAGGTGATTTTTGTCAAAATAAAAATTATTATTCGGCACTATTTCTTTTACCAAAAGCATTTGACTTTGACCGACATTGACATCGTTTTTCAAGAAATTGTCCATTAAGGCACGTTTCCAGACATTAGAATCAGGGTTTTTCAGAATATCTGAAAGCTGCATGGTTTTATCTGACTTCAAATCGAACACTTTATAAACCTCGTTATAATATCCGTGAGCTCCGCCGGAATAACCGTCTGAAGTATATTTCATGGTAAGAAAATCATTCTCGCGAGAAACGATTTTCATGTCAGAATTTTGATTCAATGTTTGCTCATAATCTTTGCTGAAATCGGTAATTGATTTTTTGGTTTCGTCAAAATATTCCTGCTTTTGCTTGTTTAAGGCGTTGAGTATGTTTTCTTTGCTGTAATCATCAAGATGAATCTGTTGCTGCGCATAAATACTGTCGAGAATTTTACGGCTTGAAATATCCGGAAAAACCAAAGCACCTGCTTTGAATGCTGCGGTAATTTTGTCGTTGATTTTTACAGAATCATTTATTTTTAGAGAATCTACCGAAAAAACAGTGTCAGTTTTCGTAGGATTACTTTGTGAATCTGCTGTATTGTTTTTCTCTTTATTACAGGAATACAGAGCAAATATTGAAATGACGGAGAGAACTATAAAATTTTTCATTCCGAAAATTAATAAAATTTTTCATTGGATACAAAAAAACCATGCAAAAAATGAATGGTTTGTATTTTATAATTATATTTTTGAATAAAATTATTTTCCGGTAAATCAGTTTTTAATGATTTTGAAACTTTTATTATAGGTGCCGGAATTTATGTTCAGTATGTAATTTCCGTTTGGTATCTGTAAGTTTATTTCATTCAGACCTTTTTTGATGTTTTTTGTAAAATTTAAAATTTGTTTTCCGTCAAAACCGTAAACAGTTATTACTGCGTTAGAAAATTCTTTGTCAGCTTTGAGCGATAGAGCTTCTTTTACAGGATTAGTAATTACAATTCCGTTAATTATATTGGTATTGGTAACTTTCAGCGTTTGTTGTAGCGCCTGAAAAGCGTTTACTCTTCCGTGTCCCATATAAATATCAAATCCCAATGTATCTTCACTCGGATTTCCCACCAAATCTTCTGCGGTATTATATATAATATCTCTTACCTGATCTACACTTAATGTAGGATTTTTTGACAATATTAATGAAGCAATTCCCGCAACCAAAGGTGTTGCCTGAGAAGTTCCTCCCCAATAAGTGTTATAATTGGTATTACTGGTATGTGAAAGTCCGTATATATAATTTCCCGGTGCTACAACTCCGATGTGTGGTCCGAAATTGCTGCCGGAAGAAGGATCCCAGAAAAACGGAGCAGTTCTGTAATCGTTAGGATTAGTAGAACCAACTGCTATCACATTATCAAAACCTGCCGGATAATATGTTACATTATTATTAAAATTCATCATGCAGGCAACAAAAACCACATTGTGATTATAAGCATAATCTGCTGCATTTTTCAGAGCTTGGGAAAAAGGTGTCCCACCGATGGACATGCTGATTACTTTTGCGCCTTTGTCTACAGCATAGTAAATACTGTTTATCATGACAGAAAAAGTTGTGGAATTACTTGAATTGAGTGCTTTTAGTACCATAAGTTTGCTATTCCAGTTTACTCCCGCATAACCGATTCCGTTGTTTCCTCCTGCCAAAGCAATTCCGGAACAATTAGTTCCGTGTCCGTGGTCATCTGCAGGGTTATTATCATTATTCACATAATCCCAACCTTGGTAATCATCAATTAATCCGTTTCCGTCATTATCAATTCCGTCAATCGGATCATCCGGATTTTGCCAAATTCTGCCGGTTAATTCAGGGTGCGCCATTCTGAAACCTGAATCTATTACTGCAACGATTAAATTCGGGTCTCCTGTTTCTATATCCCACGCTAATTCCATATCGACATCTGCATCTGCTTTCACGGTTCCGATTCCGGTCATTGTTCCATCATTATAAAGTCCCCATTGTCTGGAAAAATAGGTGTCATTAGGAATTGTGGATAGATTTGCAAGACTTGATTTTCCACCAGTTTCTGCTAAGAAATCTTCTTCTACAAATTCCACATCGGGAAGTTTTTTGTATAATTCAATAAAAGATTGCAGAGAATCTTCGGTACGTAAAGTAACCAGCAGTGTTCTGGTCTTTTTAAAATCTCCTATTGCACTTATCTGATGTTGATATTTGCTTAATGCATTATCAAACGCATGATTTCCAAATGTGTATTTCCCGCTTTGTGAGTTGTAATTCCCGTTTTTAAATTTAATAATAATGGATTGGGTTTGAGAAAAAGCAAAACCGGAAAACAATAAAAATACAAAATTTAGTAGAAGTAATTTCTTCATAGTGAAAAGGTTTATGTTTGTTCGCTATCAAAGATAAAAATTTTTTGCCAATAAAAAAACCGAAGCATTTACTTCGGTTTTTAAAAATATGTTATTTTAATTGAAAATTATACATCAATATTGGCATATACTGCATTTTTTTCTATAAATTCTCTTCTCGGCGGTACTTCATCACCCATTAACATTGAGAAAACATTATCTGCTTCTGCCAAACTTTCTATGGTAACTTGTTTCAGGATTCTGTTTTCCGGATTGAGCGTGGTTTCCCAAAGCTGTTCCGGGTTCATCTCACCAAGACCTTTGTAACGCTGTACTTCAACGCCTTTTCCATCGGACGACATTTCTAAAGTCTGCTCTTCACGCTCTTTTTCGTTGTAAGCATAGATTTTTTTGTTTCCTTTTTTCAGCAAATACAAAGGAGGTTGTGCAATATAAATGTAGCCGTTTTCGATGAGTTCTTTCATATACCTGAAGAAGAATGTGAGAATCAGCGTAGAAATGTGTGAACCGTCAATATCGGCATCGGTCATAATTACGATTTTGTGATATCTAAGTTTTGCCATATTCAAAGCTTTGCTATCTTCTTCTGTTCCTACGGAAACACCAAGTGCGGTATAGATATTTCTGATTTCTTCATTATCAAAAACTTTGTGAAGCATTGATTTTTCTACGTTCAAAATTTTACCTCTCAAAGGAAGGATCGCCTGAAAATGTCTATCTCTACCTTGCTTTGCAGTCCCTCCTGCAGAATCACCCTCTACCAAAAATATTTCAGATTCAGCCGGATCTTTTGATGAGCAATCCGACAGTTTTCCAGGAAGCCCGCTTCCTCCCATCGGAGATTTTCTTTGTACCAGTTCTCTTGCTTTTTTAGCGGCTTGTCTTGCTTTTGCAGCCAGAACTACTTTCTGAACAATGAGTTTTGCTTCGTTTGGATTTTCTTCTAAAAAATTCGTCAGCATTTCACCCACGATTTTGTCTACCGCTCCCGAAACTTCGGAGTTTCCTAATTTAGTTTTGGTTTGCCCTTCAAATTGCGGCTCCATTACTTTTACTGAAATCACGGCAGTTAAACCTTCACGGAAATCATCACCGGTAACTTCCACTTTTTCTTTTTGAGGAAGACCCAATTCATCTGCGAATTTTTTCAAAGTTCTTGTCAAAGCACGTCTGAAACCTGCAAGGTGAGTTCCGCCTTCATGTGTATTGATGTTATTGACATAAGAGTGCAGATTTTCGTTGTAAGAAGTGTTGTATCTCATCGCCACTTCCACAGGAATATCGTCTTTGTTTCCTTCCATGAAAATCACGTTTTGCATGATGCTTTCACGGTTTCCGTCGATATATTCTACAAATTCTTTCAATCCTCCGTCTGAATGAAAGGTTTCGGTTTTGTAGGTATCGTCTTCTAATTTTTCTCTTTCATCGGTTAAGGTAATGGTGATTCCTTTATTAAGGTAAGAAAGCTCTCTGAGACGACTTGCCAAAGTATCGTAATTGTAAACCAATTCGGTGAAAATGGTATCGTCGGGTTGAAAAAATTGCTTTGTTCCTCTATGATCGCTTTTCCCGATTTCTTCTACTTCGGTTTGTGTTTTACCTTTAGAATATTCTTGCTGATAAACGTTTCCGTCTCTGTAAACCGTAGTTACCATTTTATTGGAAAGCGCATTCACACAGGAAACACCAACTCCGTGAAGACCACCAGATACTTTGTAGGAATCTTTATCAAATTTTCCTCCTGCTCCAATTTTGGTCATCACCACTTCGAGTGCAGATTTCTGTTCTTTCTCGTGAAAATCCACCGGAATACCACGACCATTATCGGTAACTTCTATCGCGTTTCCTTCTTTTATTGCAACGGTAATTGTATCGCAATGTCCTGCTAAAGCTTCATCAATAGAGTTATCTACTACTTCATAAACCAAATGGTGAAGTCCTCTTAATCCGACATCTCCAATGTACATTGACGGACGCATTCTCACATGCTCCATTCCTTCCAACGCCTGAATATTACTGGCTGTATATTGTTTGTTGCTCATAATTTTTGTTCCAAGTTTAAGGTTCAAAGTTTCAAGTTTTGATTTGAAAATTTAACCCGACTTTTTCTGTTTTTAATTTTAAAAATGCTTACAAATATCGTTATTTTTTTTGAGATATGAAAGAGAGAAATAAGGTAAGTTTTCCACAGGAATGGGTGGGATTTTATAACAAAAAAGCGAACTGAAAAAGTTCGCTTTCATTTATTTTGAATAAAGTATTTAAGTAAGCTTTATCAACAAAACTTCATCAATCTTTTCTACTTTCACTAAATTATTTTTCGTTAAAGTTTTACTTGCTTTATCCCATTTTTTGCCGGAAAATTCAGATTTTTCTTTGATGTCATTTAAAGGGAATGATTCTCCTGATTTCAGTAAATCCAAAATCAGTTTTTCGTCTTCACCTAATTCTATTTGCGGAGTGATTTTCTCCGGACGCATTTGAGGGAAAAACAATACTTCCTGAATTGACAGATTGTTTGTAAGGAACATAATCAATCTGTCCATTCCGATTCCGAGACCCGAAGTTGGCGGCATTCCGTATTCTAATGCTCGAAGAAAATCGTTGTCGATAAACATTGCTTCGTCATCACCTTTTTCAGATAATTTTAATTGCTCTTCAAATCGCTCTCTTTGGTCAATCGGGTCGTTCAATTCCGAATACGCATTTGCGATTTCTTTTCCGCAAACCATTAATTCAAATCGTTCTGTTAAACCTTCTTTGCTTCTATGTTTTTTAGTTAAAGGCGACATTTCCACCGGATAATCGGTTATGAAAGTCGGTTGAATGAAATTCCCTTCGCATTTTTCCCCGAAAATTTCATCAATCAGTTTTCCTTTTCCCATTGTTTCATCAACTTCAATGCCGATAGATTTTGCAAAATCGAATAATTCCTGTTCGGATTTTCCGGTAATATCAAAACCTGTAAATTTAAGAATTGCTTCTGTCATAGAAACTCGTGGATATGGTGCTTTCCATTCTATTTCTTGTTCTCCGAATTGGGATTTTGTAGTTCCGTTTACATGCGTAGCACAGAATTCCAATAATTTCTCAGTAAAATCCATCATCCAATTGTAATCTTTGTAAGCTACATAGATTTCCATTGCGGTAAACTCCGGATTGTGAGTTCTGTCCATTCCCTCGTTTCGGAAGTTTTTTGAAAACTCGTAAACTCCGTCAAATCCACCTACAATTAATCTTTTTAAATATAATTCGTTGGCAATTCTCAGATACAAAGGAATATCCAAAGCATTGTGATGCGTAATGAAAGGTCTTGCTGCAGCTCCTCCCGGAATGGATTGCAGAATCGGAGTTTCTACCTCGAAATATCCAGAACCATTAAAGAAAGTTCGCATTGCGTTGAACAATTTTGTTCTCTTTACGAAAATTCCTTTTACTTGAGGATTTACAATCAAATCTACATAACGCTGTCTGTAACGCAATTCGGCATCGTTGAAAGCATCGTGAACAACTCCGTTTTCATCGGTTCTCGGTTGCGGAAGCGGGCGAAGAGTTTTCGTCAAAAGCATAAAATTCTTTACCAAAACTGTTTTTTCGCCTACTTGTGTGGTGAATAATTCGCCTTCAATTCCGATAATATCACCAATGTCGAGAAGATGTTTGTAAACCTCGTTGTATAAAGTTTTGTCTTCATCGGGACAAATTTCATCACGGTTAAAATACACCTGTATTTTTCCTTCCGAATCCTGCAATTCTGCAAAACTTGCTTTTCCCTGAATTCTTCTGCTCATCAATCTTCCTGCGATTTTCACCTTTTTTCCGTCTTCAAAATTTTCTTTTATAGATTTTGTGGAATCGGTGATTTTATATTCTTCTGCCGGAAATGCGTTGATTCCCATTTCGGTCAGTTTTTGTAATTTCTCGCGGCGGATAATTTCCTGTTCTGATAATGACATCTTTTAATTATAATTGATTGTTGATGATTGATAAAATAAGATTGCAAAAATACGGAATTTTAAAGGAATTTGAAAAACCTGTCATCAGGTTTTAAAACTTAGTATCTTTGCCGCGATGAAAATTTTAGTTTTCGATAATTACGATAGTTTTACCTACAATCTGGTTCAGATGGTGGAACAGATTACCGGCGAAAAAACAGATATTTTCCGGAATGATGAAATTACTTTGGAAGACATCGCAAACTATGATAAAATCATACTTTCTCCCGGTCCCGGAATTCCGAAAGAAGCCGGAATTTTATTGGATTTGATTAAAACTTATGCTCCCACAAAATCCATTTTCGGGGTTTGTTTGGGGCAACAAGCGATTGCAGAGGTTTTCGGCGGAAGTTTAATTAATCTTTCCGAAATTTATCACGGCGTTGCAACGGAAGCCGAACAAATAAAAGAACACAGAATTTTCAGAAATTTGCCGAAAATTTTGAAAGTCGGGCGTTATCATTCTTGGGCAGTAAACCCCGAAAATTTTCCCGAAGAATTAGAAATTACAAGCGTTGATAAAAACGGAATGATTATGAGTTTGAAACATAAAATCTATGATGTACACGGAGTTCAGTATCACCCTGAAAGTATTTTGACACCGAAAGGAAAAGAAATTTTGCGGAATTTTTTAAACAATTAAAATGAGCATTCAGAATAAAAAACTACATTTCAAAGATTTAGGAATTACGGAATATACCGTCGCTTTCCAGCAACAGGAAACTTTGATGAAAAGCATTATTGATTTAAAAGCCAAAAACCGCGACAGAACCGACGGAATCTATGAAGAAACGCCAAATCATTTTCTTTTTGTGGAACATCCTCATGTTTATACAATAGGCAAATCTGGCGATGAACAAAATATGCTCATCAATGAAGAAAAATTAAAAGAAATTGACGCAACTTTTGTGAAAACAAATCGAGGCGGAGATATTACTTATCACGGTTTTGGGCAGATTGTGGGTTATCCGATTTTAGATTTAGACAATTTCAAATCTGATATATTTCTGTATATGCGGAATTTGGAAGAAGTCATGATTCGAGTCATCGCAGAATACGGTTTGAAAGGTGAAACAAGCGAAGGCGAAACCGGAGTTTGGCTCGATGTCGGAAAACCTTTCGCAAGAAAAATCTGTGCAATGGGTGTGAAAACTTCACGCTGGGTTACAATGCACGGTTTTGCATTGAACGTGAATACCGATTTACGTTATTTTGAATATATCATTCCGTGCGGAATTAAAGACAAAGCCGTAACTTCATTGTCGCGTGAACTCGAAAGAAAATTTAGCGAAGAAGAAATTGCAGAAGTGAAACAAAAAATCCAGAAACATTTTGCCGATGTTTTCGAGGCAGAATTTGTTTAGCAGGTTTTAAAAATTATCAAATTCGTAAATTTTCGCCAACAATTTTTCTTTTATGCAAAAAGGTATATCTTTGTAAAAATCCAATCCACTAAAAATGGCAGAATACAAATTATTACTTCCCTCGATGGGAGAAGGCGTGATGGAAGCAACAATTATCAGTTGGTTGTTTAATGAAGGTGATTCCGTAAAAGAAGATGATTCGGTAGTAGAAATTGCGACCGACAAAGTAGATTCAGATGTTCCGACTCCTGTTTCGGGGAAAATCATCAAAATTCTCAAACAAAAAGATGAAGTAGCAAAAATAGGTGAAGCAATTGCCATTTTAGAAGTTTCCG
>CAZHFE010000070.1:0-10042 GCA_964532055.1 uncultured Kaistella sp.
AACAGTTCCAGCTTTCTGCACACAAAAGATTGATGGACATCTATTCTTCTTCTTCTAAAACAGTAGATGCGTTGATGAAACTTGAATTACCAAGCGGAGTTGATGTAGAAATCAAAGTGTGATAAAAGTAAGAAGATGTAAGTTTTCAAACTTTGAAAAATAGTGAAATCCCTTTTCGAAAGAAAAGGGATTTTTTATTCACATTTTATATAAATGTAAAACAAGGAAATGTTAATTATTCACTATTGTGTATTACAAAGTTCTATTTTATTTATTATATTCGCAGAATAAATTTTGTTAATATGAAAAAAATAATCTTACTTTTAGTTTTGGTGAGTTTTTGTGTAGATGCGCAAACTCATCGGTTTATCTATGAAATGCAATTCAAAATGGACTCTACAAGTAGTCATTTGGATAAAATTAACGTTGTTTTAGACGTGAATCACAAAGATGTGAAATATTACGAATATGCCTATCTGGAAGCAGATTCTATCAACAAAGCAAATCATAATTACGAATACATGTATGGTGGTCGTTTTAATTCTTTGAAACGTCAGCGAAATTCATTTAAAAATATAAATTATGAATTGATTGGGCACGATATGTATAGTTTTTCGACCGAAGATAAAATAAGCTGGATACTCACCAAAGAAACAAAGAAAGTCGGCGAATATACTTTGCAGAAAGCAAAAACACACTTTGGCGGAAGAAACTGGACAGCTTGGTTTAATAATGATATTAATCTCTCGGAAGGACCATACAAATTCCGTGGACTTCCCGGGTTGATTTTTCATATAGAAGATTCCGGGCAAAACTTTATTTTCAGCTTGGTAAAAAGCACAAATCTGAAAGAAACCTATGACACAGCCGGATTTGTAGAAACTTTTTTCGGGCGAAAACCTTTGCTAGCTTCCGAAAAAATAAGATTAAAGAAAAAAATGGAAATGTATAACGACCCTTTGGCGGAGATGAGAGAACAATTCAAAGAAAATATGGAAGGGGAGATGAATGTGCTGGGAACAAAAATCACGAGGAAAGAACAGTTTAGAGAACTCACTTTGAAAGTGCAGGAAATGCTCAGAAAAACAAATAACCCGATTGAACTTGATAAAGCGGTTCACTATCCTTAAAATCATAAGATTCCTCTTCTTTAAGAAGAGGGATTTTTTTATCCAAAACAGGAAAAATATATTTTTTCAAAATATTTTCTAAACAGTCATTGCCAATTCAAAAAATCTTCATACATTTGCACACTCATTTTAGGGGAGGAGTATGCCTAAATCAACAGTAGAAATTACTTATAATCCCCGAAAATAGAGAATTTTAACAAGATAAATTTATATTAATATATAACAATGTCAGGTATTATTGGAAAAAAAATCGGGATGACTTCCCTGTTTAACGAAGAAGGAAAAAACATTCCTTGTACTGTTATTCAGGCAGGTCCATGTTCGGTTTTACAGGTCAGAACCGAAGAAGTTGACGGATATGTTGCCGTGCAGCTTGGTTTCGATGACAAGAGTGAAAAGAACGCTGGAAAAGCGTTAGTCGGTCATTTCAAAAAGACGGGCTCTACTCCTAAAGCTAAAATTGTGGAATTCAAAAATGAATTTGAACACGAAGTAAAAGCAGGAGATTTGGTAGATGTAAATATGTTTGCAGAGGGAGAATTTGTGGACATTACAGGAACTTCCAAAGGAAAAGGTTTTCAGGGGGTTGTTAAAAGACACAACTTTGGTGGTGTAATGCAGGCAACTCACGGACAGCACAACAGATTGCGAGCGCCGGGTTCTATCGGTGCGGGTTCTGATCCGTCAAGAGTTTTCAAAGGAATGAGAATGGCGGGAAGAATGGGGGGCGAACAAGTTACCGTGCAAAACCTTGAAGTGTTAAAAATAGATGCAGAACAAAATCTTTTAGTAGTAAAAGGTGCTGTTCCGGGAGCTAAAAATTCTTATGTAATTATCAAGAAATGGAACTAACAGTATTCAATACACAAGGAAAAGAAACCGGAAGAAAAGTTACTTTGGATGAATCCATCTTCGGAATCGAGCCAAATCAGCACGCGGTTTACTTAGAAGTGAAACAATACCTTGCTTCACAAAGACAAGGTACTCATAAATCAAAAGAAAGAAGCGAAATCACCGCTTCTACAAGAAAACTGAAAAAACAAAAAGGTTCAGGTTCTGCAAGATATGGTGATATCAAATCGCCAACTTTCAAAGGCGGAGGTAGAGTATTCGGACCAAAACCAAGAGATTACAGATTCAAACTGAACAAAGCTCTGAAGAGATTGGCTAAAAAATCTGTGCTTTCTCAAAAAATGAAAGACAATTCTATTAAAGTTTTAGAAGCATTTTCTTTTGATGCACCTAAAACAAAAGAATTTATCAATCTGAACAACGCATTAGGATTTCAAGGTAAAAAATCATTGTATATTTTACCTGAAACCAACAAGAATGTTTACCTTTCATCAAGAAATTTACCAAAAACTAAAGTGCTGACTTACAACGAAATCAGTTCTTATGATTTGGTACATGCAGGTGAAATTGTATTCTTGGAAGGTGCTATCGAAAAATTCACAGAAAACTTAAAAAAGTAAATCAATGTCACTAATTATCAAACCGGTTATTTCAGAAAAAGCGAATTACCTTACGGATTTGAGAGGAACATACAGCTTCTTGGTAGATACCAAAGCCAATAAAATCCAAATCAAAAGCGCGGTAGAAGCAGCTTATGGTGTGAAAGTAGCGGACGTGAATACCATGATTTACGCTCCACGAGTTTCTGCAAAATACACCAAAAAAGGATTGCAGGTTGGAAAAACCAACAAACTGAAAAAGGCAGTCGTGAAACTTGCTGAAGGTGAAGTTATAGATATCTTTGCAGTATAGAATGCGGATTGGCTTATTGTGATTTAGTTTCTAGCTAAATGCCAGGAGCCAAAAACCAAAAGAAAAAAATTAAATTAATTATAAACAATAGTAATGTCTGTTAGAAAATTAAAACCTATCACCCCGGGACAGAGATTCAGAGTTGTAAATAACTTTGAGGAAATTACTACCAACAAACCAGAGAAATCTCTTACAGTTGGTATTAGTAAGTCAGGTGGACGTAACCAAACTGGTAAAATGACCATGCGTTACACCGGAGGTGGACACAAAAAGAAATACAGAATTATCGACTTCAAAAGAAACAAGCATGATGTTGAAGCAACGGTGAAAACTGTAGAATATGATCCAAACAGAACTGCATTTATCGCTCTATTAGAATATACAGATGGAGAAAAGAGATATATCATCGCTCCAAACGGTATTAAAGTAGATCAAAAAGTGGTTTCAGGAGAAAGTGTAGAACCTAATATAGGTAACGCAATGAAATTGAAAAATATTCCATTGGGTACCGTAATTTCTTGTGTTGAAATGAAGCCCGGTCAAGGTGCTATTTTAGCAAGAAGTGCGGGTTCTTCAGCTCAATTAACTTCAAGAGATGGAAAATATGCAATCATCAAATTGCCTTCAGGAGAATCAAGAATGATCCTTATTGAATGTTATGCAATGATTGGTTCAGTTTCTAACTCAGACCATCAATTAACTGTATCAGGAAAAGCTGGTAGAAGTAGATGGTTAGGTAGAAGACCAAGAACAAGACCGGTAGTAATGAACCCAGTTGACCACCCAATGGGAGGTGGTGAAGGTCGCTCTTCCGGAGGACATCCGCGTTCAAGAAACGGTAAACCTGCAAAAGGTTACAAAACCAGAAAGAAAAATAAAGCGTCGAACCGATATATCGTATCTAAAAGAAAATAATTATGGCAAGATCACTTAAAAAAGGACCTTTCATCGCACATCATTTAGATAAGAAGGTTCAGGCAAATATAGAATCCGGTAAAAAAACCGTAATCAAAACTTGGTCCAGAGCATCAATGATCTCTCCGGACTTCGTAGGACAAACTATTGCAGTACACAACGGAAAAACTTTTGTTCCGGTTTATGTAACTGAAAATATGGTAGGTCATAAGTTAGGCGAATTTTCTCCGACACGTTCTTTCAGAGGACACGGTGGTAACAAAAATAAAGGAGGCAGATAATCATGGGATCAAGAAAAAGAGAAAGTGCTTTAGCACGTAAAGAAGCAAATCAGGAGGTAGCAAAAGCATTGCACAACGATTGCCCTTCATCTCCAAGAAAAATGAGATTGGTTGCCGATATCATCAGAGGAGTAGAAGTAGATAAAGCTTTGGCTATCCTGAAATTTTCTAAAAAAGAAGCATCTAACAAGCTAGAAAAAGTATTGCTTTCTGCAATGGCAAACTGGCAAACAAAAAATGAAGGTGCAGATATAGAAGAAGCAGGACTTGTCGTAAAAGAAATCTTTGTAGACAGTGCAAGACAATTGAAACGTCTAAGACCAGCTCCACAAGGTAGAGGTCATAGAATCAGAAAAAGATCAAACCACATTACATTAATCTTAGGTACTAAAGATAACAAATAATTCAAGGCATGGGACAGAAGACAAATCCAATTGGTAACAGATTAGGAATCATCAGAGGATGGGATTCTAACTGGTTTGGCGGAAACGATTATGGAGACAGAATCGCAGAAGACTACAAAATCAGAAGATACCTTGAAGCAAGATTATCTAAAGGTGGAATTTCAAAAATCTTCATCGAAAGAACTTTGAAATTAGTAACCGTAACCATCACCACTGCAAGACCCGGTCTTATCATCGGAAAAGGCGGTCAGGAAGTTGATAAACTAAAAGAAGAATTGAAAAAGATAACTGATAAAGATATCCAAATCAACATCTTCGAAATCAAAAGACCTGAACTCGACGCAGTATTGGTTGCAGACAGCATCGCAAAACAAATCGAAAACCGTATCTCTTACAGAAGAGCCGTGAAAATGGCAATGGCTTCTACAATGAGAATGGGTGCAGAAGGAATCAAAGTACAGATTTCCGGAAGATTAAACGGTGCAGAAATGGCAAGAAGCGAATCTTTCAAAGAAGGAAGAATCCCTTTATCAACTTTCCGTGCAGATATTGATTACCATATCGGTGAAGCATTAACTCAATACGGTAAGTTAGGTGTAAAAGTTTGGATTATGAAAGGTGAAGTTTACGGAAAAAGAGAGCTTTCGCCACTCGTAGGACAACAGAAAAAAGCACCTTCAGGAAGAGGAGAAAGAAGTGAGAGAAGCGACAGAGAAAGAAGACCAAGAAGAAATAATAATTAAAATTTTAGATTAGACATTTTGAATTTTAAATTACCGTTACTTTTTTAAAATAAAAAAATCTAAAATCTAAAATCTAAAATCTAAAATTTAGAAATTATGTTACAACCAAAAAGAACCAAATTCCGTAGAGTTCACAAGATGAAGATGAAGGGGATTGCTCAGAGAGGTAATCAACTTGCTTATGGAACTTTCGGAATCAAAGCGACAGAAGGAGCTTGGATTACGGCGAGACAAATTGAAGCAGCTCGTATCGCTGCAACAAGATATATGAAAAGAGAAGGTCAGCTGTGGATTAAAATTTTCCCGGACAAACCAATTACCAAAAAACCAGCCGAAGTACGTATGGGTAAAGGTAAAGGTGCCGTGGAATATTGGGTAGCCGTAGTAAAACCAGGTAAAGTAATGTTTGAAGTAGGAGGTGTTCCTTACGAAATAGCCAAAGAAGCACTTCGTCTTGCAGCACAGAAACTTCCAGTAGTAACCAAATTTATCGTAGCAAACGATTTTGTTAAACCTCAATAATCTCTATAAAAATGAAAAAAGCTGAAATCAAAAATTTAAGCACAGAGGATTTGAAACTTCAGTTGGCAGATGCAAAAGCAAGTTATAGTAAAATGAAACTTGCCCACAAAATCAGCCCAATCGAAAATCCTATTCAAATCAGAGATTTGAGAAAAACAATCGCACGGCTCAATACAGAGTTAACTAACAACAAATAATAATTTCATCAATGGAAAGAAATTTAAGAAAAGAAAGAATCGGAGTTGTTTCCAGCAATAAAATGGAAAAAACCATTGTTGTTAGTGAAACAATGAGAATGAAGCACCCGATGTACGGAAAATTCGTTTTGAAAACGAAAAAATATACTGCACACGACGAAAACAACGAGTGCAACGAAGGCGATACAGTACTCATTACTGAAACAAGACCTTTGAGCAAAAGTAAAAGATGGAGATTAGTAAGAATCATTGAAAAAGCTAAGTAATGTTACAAACAGAATCAAGATTAAAAGTAGCTGATAATACCGGTGCAAAAGAAGTATTGGTCATCAGAGTTCTGGGAGGAACCAGAAGAAGATACGCTTCAGTTGGTGATAAAATCGTAGTAACCATCAAAGATTCTACACCACAAGGAAATGCTAAAAAAGGTACCGTTTCTAAAGCAGTAGTAGTAAGAACAAAAAAAGCAGTAAGAAGAAAAGATGGTTCATACATCAAATTCGACGATAATGCATGTGTTCTGCTAAACGCAGCCGGAGAAATGAGAGGAACCCGTGTTTTCGGACCGGTTGCAAGAGAATTGAGAGATAAAGAATATATGAAAGTAATTTCGTTAGCTCCTGAAGTGCTTTAATTTTAAAAATTTTAAGAAAATGACAAAAGTTAAAATAAAAAGAGGAGACAACGTAATAGTTACCACCGGAAAAAACAGAGGAAACAAAGGCGAAGTGCTGGAAGTCATCAGAAAAGAAGGCAAAGACCCAAGAGTAATCGTTGCAGGTTTGAACATTGTGAAAAAACACACCAAACCATCTGCAGGAAATCCACAAGGAGGTATCATAGAAAAAGAAGCATCAATCCATATCTCAAACATTGCATTGGTTGACGATAAAGGTAAAGCTACAAAAGTAGCATACAAAACAGAAGGCGATAAAAAAGTAAGAGTTGCTAAAACAACCGGTAAAACCTTATAATTAAAAAACGATGGAATATATAGCAAGACCCAAAAAAGCATACAAAGAAAAAATTGTTCCCGCAATGATGGAAGAATTCGGGTACAAATCTGTAATGCAGGTTCCTAAATTACAAAAAATCGTTGTATCACAAGGTTTGGGAGACGCAACTGCCGATAAAAAAATTGTAGATTATGCGGTAGAAGAACTCACCGCAATTACAGGTCAAAAAGCCGTAGGAACTATTTCTAAAAAAGACGAAGCCGCTTTCAAACTCAGAAAAGGAATGCCGGTAGGAGCAAGAGTAACCTTAAGAGCAAATCAAATGTATGAGTTCTTAGACAGATTAACGTCTTCTGCTTTACCACGAATCAGAGATTTCAGCGGAATTAAAGCAGACGGTTTTGACGGAAGAGGAAATTACAATTTAGGGGTTACCGAGCAAATCATCTTCCCGGAAATCGTAATTGACAAAGTGAAAAAAATTCAGGGAATGGACATCACTTTCGTTACTTCTGCTAAAACAGATAAAGAAGCAAAATCATTATTAACTCACTTCGGTTTACCTTTCAAAAAAAACTAAGAAATGGCAAAAGAATCAATGAAAGCGCGTGAGCGCAAAAGAGAAGCTACAGTAGCAAAATATGCTGAGAAAAGAAAAGCTTTGAAAGAAGCCGGAGATTACGAAGCATTGCAGAAACTACCTAAAAATGCATCACCTGTAAGATTGCACAACCGTTGCAAACTAACAGGAAGACCAAGAGGATATATGAGAACTTTCGGTATTTCCAGAGTAACGTTCCGTGAAATGGCAAACGCAGGTTTGATTCCGGGAGTTAGAAAAGCAAGTTGGTAACAATTTAGTAAAATCGAGATCATAAAGTTTATAGGCAAAAGAAATTAGAAATTAGTTTTTAACTAAGCTCTAAAACCTAAACCCTCTAAAAACTAATGGTCATAAACCAATAATTTAAAATAGAAAAATGGTAACAGATCCAATTTCAGATTTCCTGACTAGAGTAAGGAACGCACAAAGCGCAGGCCACAAAGTGGTGGATATTCCTGCATCGAAAATCAAAAAGGAGATTACTAAGATTTTGTTTGATCAGGGTTATATCTTAAACTACAAGTTTGAAGATAACGCTGTTCAAGGAAATATCAAAATCGCTTTGAAGTACGACAAACAAACCAGCAAACCAGCAATTAAAAGCATTCAGCGTGCTTCAAGACCTGGTCTTAGACAATACAAAGGTTCTGAAGAACTACCAAGAGTATTAAATGGTTTGGGAGTGGCAATTATCTCAACTTCGAAAGGAGTAATGACCGATAAAAAAGCAAGACAAGAAAAAGTAGGCGGTGAAGTAATCTGCTATGTTTATTAATTTTTAATCAAAGGAAAATGTCAAGAATTGGTAAAGCAATTATAGAAATTCCCGCTAATGTTACCATAACAGAAAATGAAGGATTGGTAACCGTGAAAGGACCGAAAGGTGAACTTACACAGCAAATCAGCGGAGGAATCACTCTGAAACAAGAAGACGGAACACTTACTTTGGAAAGACCGTCTGAATCAAAACAACACAAAGCATTACACGGTCTTTATAGAGCGTTAATCAGCAATATGGTTGTAGGAACTGCAGAAGGTTTCACAAAACAACTTGAATTGGTAGGAGTAGGATACAGAGCATCTAATCAAGGTAATAAATTGGAGTTGGCTCTCGGATTTTCTCACTCTATCGTTGTAGATCTTCCGCAGGAAGTTAAAGTAGAGACACAATCTGAAAAAGGTAAAAACCCAATCATCATCTTGTCTTCTTATGATAAGCAACTTTTGGGAATGATTGCCGCAAAAATCAGATCATTCAGAAAACCTGAACCTTACAAAGGAAAAGGAGTGAGATTCGTAGGAGAAAATATAAGACGTAAAGCCGGTAAATCTGCTTAATTTTAAAAACTAAAGAAAAATGGCACTTAACAAAGTAGAAAAAAGAATAAGAATCAAAAGAAGAGTTAGAGGAAAAATTTCCGGCTCTGCTGAATTGCCACGTCTTTCTGTTTACAAAAGCAACAAAGAGATTTACGCGCAATTGATCGACGATAAAGACGGTAAAACCTTAGCTTCAGTTTCATCAAGAGCTTTGAATGCTAAAGGAAATAAAGTAGAAATCTCTGCGGAAGTAGGAAAAGCAATTGCTGAAAAAGCTAAATCTGCAGGAATTGAAACCATTGTGTTCGACAGAAACGGTTTCGTATATCACGGCAGAGTGAAAGCTCTTGCTGACGGAGCCAGAGAAGGAGGACTAAAATTCTAATCAAATAAATTTCGGAAAATATGTTAGGACTAGATAATATAGAAAAAGTAAAACCGGGAGGATTAGAATTGAAAGATCGTCTCGTAGCTGTAAACAGAGTAACCAAAGTAACCAAAGGTGGTCGTGCTTTCGGATTCTCGGCAATCGTTGTCGTAGGAGATGAAGCAGGAACTGTAGGTTTCGGTTTAGGAAAATCCAAAGAAGTTGCTTCTGCAATCGCTAAAGCCGTAGAAGACGCTAAGAAAAATTTGGTAAAAGTTCCTGTGGTAAATCACACCATTCCTCACCAATCTTCTGCAAGATATGGTGGAGCAGACATCTTCTTGAGACCTGCTTCTCACGGTACCGGATTAATTGCCGGTGGTGCAGTAAGAGCAGTGTTGGAATCTGCAGGAGTACACGATATACTTTCAAAATCTAAAGGTTCATCTAACCCGCACAATGTGGTAAAGGCAACTTTCAAAGCATTGCTCGACATCAGAAGACCAGAGGAAATTGCAAAGTTGAGAGGTGTTTCATTAGATAAAGTGTTTAACGGTTAATAGATATTCAAACAATGGCAACAATTAAAGTAAAGCAAGTAAGAAGCGCTATTGGGAGAACAAACACCCAAAAGAGAACGCTTGAAGCATTAGGATTGAAAAAACTTCACCAAGTAGTAGAACATGAAGCAACACCTTCAGTATTGGGAATGGTTGCAGCAGTGAGTCATTTAGTAGAAGTTCAAAAATAATTTTATTTGAGATTTGAAATTCGATATTCGAAATTTTCAAATCTCAAATTTCAAATTTCAAATTTTTTAAAATTATGAATTTAAACAA
>CAZHFE010000071.1:0-9704 GCA_964532055.1 uncultured Kaistella sp.
ATTCAATACATAAGGGATGGCAAAAATAAGAAGTTCTTTATTTATACACAAATTTTGCAGACTCTTTTTTTAAAAAAAATTGCGGCTATTGAATTAAATACAGATGTAATAGGGATTTAAACAGATTTGTAGACACATGCTCACATATTTTATATAAAGATTACCCCTGAAATTCTTAAAAAGATGATTATATTCCCGAAAAAGCAATTTTCTTTAGTTTTTTAAAAAGGAAATAGCCTAATAATGCTCCTATTGTATCGGCAACTAAATCTAATCCTTCTAATGATCTACCGAGTTTCATTTCGTCTTGTAATATTTCTGTGAGCATACTATAAAAAAGCATTATCTGGATAAAATACATGAACTTTATTTTGGGAAAAGCTGCCATGAAACAAAATCCGAGGAGGATAAAAACGGTGATATGTACTACTTTGTCTAATCCGGGGAAAAAGAACGAGTATTCTAAATTTTCCACGCCGGGTTTGAGAAGCATATAAGTAAGAAATGCCCAATAAATGGGCAAAATCTTGGTAAATGTTTTAGATATTTTATCCAAGTGATTCCTGATATTGTTCTGCTGAAAGAAGCTGTGATGTATCTTCACCGTCGGCAAGTTCCAGTTTGATAATCCAACCGTTTCCATATGGGTCGGTATTAAGGAGCTCCGGCTGATCTTCAAGTTCTCCGTTAAATTCTGTTACCTTTCCCGATAATGGCAAGAAAAGATCTGAAACTGTTTTCACCGCTTCCACACTTCCGAAAACATCTCCTGCGGAAAGTTCGTCATCTATTGAATCTACATCTACAAAGACAATATCTCCCAACTCACTTTGTGCAAAATCGGTAATTCCTACGGTTGCAATGTTTCCTTCGATTCTCACCCACTCGTGGTCTTTGGTGTATTTTAATTCTACCGGTGTATTCATTTTTCTTAATTTTTTATTTTCTTCAAAATTAAATAAATTTATCAGACTGTCAAATGTTTCCCAAAATTTTATTTCATCAAAATAAAAAAAGTCCGGGCAAAACCCGGACTTCATTATTTAAGTGAAAGTATTTAATTATTTCTTAATTACTTTTACTGATTTTGCTTCTTTTCCTACAATCAATTGAATGATGTATACTCCTGAAGGAAGTTTGCTCATATCTATTGCACCGGAATTAGCATTTACAACTTTTGTCATCACTTTTTGTCCTGCGACGTTATATACTTCTGCAGTATCAATTTTTGATGTGTAGTTGATGTTTACAATATCTACCACAGGATTAGGATAAAGGTTGATAACATTTTTCACTGCTCCTTGTGTAGCTAATGGTGTTGGAACAAATTCATCTGCACCAATATCCGGTGTTGATGCATCTCTTGCATCTCCGTCAATATCATCAGTAACATCTGCCAACGGTATAGCTGCTGCATTAAGATCATCATTACCTGATGCTGTCAGGTGCAAATCTGTAGCTGAAACAAATGATGGATTAACATTTTTAGAGTTAGCTTCTTTAGTTGTTGCGGTTTGCCATGCTGATAATGTTGTACTTGCTGTAGTAGCTATTTGTCCTATTGCTTTTACACCGGCTCCTGTAGGGTTTACATAGTAATTGTTATTACTTGCAGCCGTCAATACAGCAGTTGCCGAACGAAGCCAGATTCCTACTGAACCATAACCGAGAGTTCCTAATCTTCCGAGGTTATTAACAATATTATTGTTGATTACCTCTACTTGTGAACCATTATCAATAGCAATACCTGCTGACAAAGCGTTGGTCTGATTCAGGGTGTTACCATACAAATTGATAGAGTTGTTATAGAGCTTAATTCCTGACTGTGCTGTACCAAAAACAAAGATACCGTAAGGATTATCAGTATAGCTCGAACCAGTATATGCCCATCCGTCGCCGGTTAGATTAGAAATAAAATTGTTTTTTACAATGATATTTGCATTTGCTGTTGCTGATGAAATTTTAATTCCCTGACCAGCATATCCACCAGTTCCCGTATAATTAAGGTTTTTAATGATGTTACGCTCTATTGTAGTATTGGTAGTACCTGTAGCCAACCACATACCTGCATCAATTTCACTATCAGTACCATTAAAATTTCCGATGGTATTTTCAGATATTCTTCCTCCGTTAATTCCCTGCATATACAGACCAACAATTCTGATTGCATCTGCACCAGTGTTATCTAATTTGTTTTGTGCATAAACAGTACCCGAACCATTAGTTCCGCTTACAACAGCATTTCCAAATACACCGATGTACGCTTTACGAACATCATTATTGCGAACAGTGATATTGTTGAAATACCCGGCATTACCATCATTACCCGTAATTACAACAGCCGATGAAGTATTTATACCATTTGTAATGATTGTATTCTTGAGTGTATTGTTGGTGATTGGTGTTGTACCTACACTACCGAATCTTACCACCTGAGGTGCTGTAGTACTCAAGTTGGTGATGGAAAGACTTCTGTCTGTACCACCTGAAAGGGAACCATCAATGGTTACATTGCTTGCACCAACTGTTCTGATCAATGAGTTTGAAGCCACTGTTCCTGAAATAACACGTGCCGCTCCGCTTGGTTTAATAGTTACAGAGAAGCCACCTGCAATTGCGTTAAGCGGGTTTGCTCCTGTTTCACCTGTTAAATCACTAATAATTTCAATGGTTGTATTGGCGTTAATACCTGCGGTATTAATTGCTTCAAATACACCTCCTGCATTGGTCAGTGAAGGGAAATCTCCACCTGTTCCTACAGTATATGTGATTGGGGTTGTAAATTCATACGCACCCATATCCGGAGTAGTTGCATGTCTTGTTGTTCCTGCATAATCTGTTGTATATCCAGAAATATCCGCACCTTTGTTATCAAGTGGTTTATTAACCGGAGAATCAGTATCTGGCTTCAAAAAGTTTGCATTGCTGCCGCTTGTTGATAAAAATACCGGATTGATGTCCAAAGAATTGGTTTCTCTGGTAGTTACATGTGCTTTGAATGCAGCAAGAGTTGCGTAATCATTAGAAGTTACACCATTATAATAAACCACTTGATTAGTTCCTGTTCCAACAACAAAATCATTGTTATTAGAAGTAGTAGCATAGTTATCTAAGTTGGTAGATGCACTTCTTCTGAAAGCAGATGCTCTTCCTGCGGTTCCGCTAGGAGTAGAGAGGTTTACAATGATATTGTTTCTCATATCCAGCACAGAAATTGTTGTGCTGTTTGCATAAGTATGATAAATACCTGAAGAGTTAAAGGTAGCTCCAGAAGATGTAGCGTTCAGATAAATGCTATTGTAATACACATTGTAGTTAGTAGCAAGAGTTGAAGCCGCAAAATAAATACCCGATAAAGCTACACCTGTAGAACTTGATGCAGGTATTTTTAAATCACCGATAAGGTTATTTACGATATTGACAGTACCATTTGCTGTATTAGTATTAACATATATTCCGTGAGCAGCGCCCGCAGTACCGTTAGATTGCAGATTATAGATTTTATTTCTCAGAATATTTCTAACTCCGGATGTTCCTGCAAACCATACTCCGTAAACAGTACTTGCACTACCCAAGTTACTTACCGTAATATCGTGGATTTTGTTATTTATAATATTATTATCAGTTGTTGATGTACTGGTTGCGGTATTGTATATTCCGTAGAAATTCACTATACCACTCCCCTTTATATCATTATTAGAGGCAGAAAGGTATCCCAAATTTGCTGTTGCAGCATAACCCTGTAAAATTCCATAAGGTGCATTAACACTAGTACCTGTATGCACAGCTACCTGCTCTATATTAAAAACATTATTGTTTGCAATAAGGTTAACTGTTGTACTTGCATTTACACTAAGACAGTAGATACCAGCATGTGTACTTGAATTAGCAGCAGTGGCATAATATGATAATCTTCCGGGAGCATCTACATTGTTGTTGTTCACGGTAAAAGTAGTATTGTCTCCGTAAATGTAGATTCCTACACTTCCAAGTCCGCCGGGTGCAAAGTTTACCTTATTAAAAGAAACATTTGTATTTGCCTGGTAAGTACCGAAAAATCCATAAGCTGTAATGTATGCAAGTTCACCGTGATTGTTAAATGTATTACCTGTCGCCTCAGAAGTTCCTCCTACATCATTACCTGTATCACGCAGCGTAAAAGGAGAAGTAGAAGCATAACCAAGCATATAAATTCCAACTGACTTAGCGTTATTGACGGTATTTCCGTAGATTTTATTATAATTGCTTAGTCCGTCTACAGAGGTAGGAGTTATAGCCGTTCCCCCTACATTGGTGTGAGCAAAAGATATCCCAACTGAACCTGCTGCACCCCCTGTAGCAGGAAAGTTAATAACACAATTCTGAATAGTATTGTACTGAGGTCCATCTGTCGCACTGAGGTTATAAAAAAGGAAACCTCTTTCCATTTGAGTTACGTCAGTCGTATTAGCTGCTGATTCCTGCAGGGTAATACCGTCAAACGTTACATAATCTACCCCTGCCAATTTAAAGAATGCATCTAATACTGTTGTACCTGTTCCTGTATAAGAAGTAATAACTGGGTTTGCCCCGCTTCCGTCTTTGCGAATAATCAAAGGATTACTTGCAGAAAGTGTTGGGTTAAGCGTTGCATTTCCTAAAATATATCCTCCAGCAGGAGCCGTTTCCGTATACCCCGCCGGGATATTAATGGTTGCACCGCCTGCTCCAACACCTTCGGTATTGAGTGCGGTAAAGGCATCCGCAAGCGTCGGGTAATCTGTCCCGATGACCTTGGTACCCGTTACCTGTGCACTGACCGCAAATCCCGCGACCAAAAAGCACGATAATAAAAGTTTTTTCATAATAATTAAAAAATTTGTTTAAAGGTTACAAATATATAAACATTTATTAAACATGCAACAGATTTAAGTAAAATTTAATCCTCAAAAACAGATATCATGAAACGCCTGTTATTACGCATATTATAATATATCTCATTTGCCACATTAGATTTCATGGCTATTTATTGATTTTTTACTGTTTTTTTGTTAATCAACAATCGTAAAGCAGTAATTCCCGAAAAATTCTACCCTTGCTTTGAACAGGTCTGAAACCTTGTCATCATGAACTCTGCACGTAATATCAAACGGAAAAGACAAATCAAATGGTTTCACTTCATAATGTTTTTTTAGCGACCAATAATTGGAATGATGGATTTTGTATAAACTCTCTTTCAGCGACCAAATCACGGTAAGATATGCAACTTCCCTCTCTTTTTCTATAAAGATCGATTCTTCTTCTTGCAAAAATTTATCTTTAACCCGAAGGATTTTCTCGTTAAACGGTTCTATATCTATCCCGATTTTATTTTTAGAAACCGCTAAAGCCGCATAAGGAAAAGAATGCGTAATGGAAATTTCAAAATCATCGGGAGCAAGATACGGCGTTCTGCCATCGTACAAAATTTTATGTTCAGGCAAAACCGATTTCAGAATTTTCCTTACCAAAAGTAATTCTTTCAATTTTTGGGGGTGATAATCTTTTACTTTTTCAAAATTCTCTTTTTCGAGGAGAAACTCTGCATCAAGTTTTTCCTTTTCATCATATTTCCAAAGAAGAATTGTAGCGTGGTCATCTGAAAAATCTCTATAAAGCGGCATATTTTGCGGTGCGGGATTTAGTTCGTAAATTTGCAAAAAATTTTTCAAATAAATGGAAACTACAACACAATACCTTCCTTACAAAGTAAAGGACATTTCCCTCGCTGAATGGGGAAGAAAAGAAATTCAACTCGCAGAAGCAGAAATGCCCGGTTTAATGGCAATCCGTGAAGAGTACGGTGCTTCTCAACCGCTAAAAGGTGCAAGAATTGCAGGATGTCTTCACATGACAATCCAAACTGCCGTTCTTATCGAAACTTTAGTTGCACTCGGTGCAGAAGTTACTTGGTCTTCTTGTAACATTTTTTCAACACAGGATCACGCAGCAGCGGCGATTGCAGCAGCAGGAATCCCTGTTTATGCATGGAAAGGTATGAATGAAGAAGAATTCGATTGGTGTATCGAGCAAACTATTTTCTTTGGAGAAGACAGAAAACCTTTAAATTTAATTTTGGATGATGGCGGAGATTTGACCAATATGGTTTTCGACAGATTTCCGGAATTGACCAAAGACATCAAAGGTCTTTCTGAAGAAACCACAACAGGATTTCACAGATTATACGAAAGAATGCAGAACGGAACTTTAGTAATGCCTGCAATCAATGTGAACGATTCCGTTACCAAATCGAAATTCGATAATAAATATGGTTGTAGAGAATCTGCAGTAGATGCAATAAGAAGAGCAACAGATCTAATGTTGGCGGGAAAAAGAGTTGTTGTTTGCGGATACGGAGATGTAGGAAAAGGAACTGCAGCATCTTTCCGTGGAGCAGGTTCTATTGTAACTGTTACGGAAATTGACCCGATTTGTGCTTTACAAGCTGCAATGGAAGGTTATGAAGTGAAGAAATTGGATTCAGTTGTTGCAAATGCAGACATCATCATCACAACTACCGGAAATTTCAACATTGTGAAAGGTGAACATTTCACCAAAATGAAAGATAAAACCATCGTTTGTAACATCGGTCATTTCGATAACGAAATTGATATGGCTTGGTTAAACGAAAACTACGGAAATACAAAGTATGAAGTAAAACCACAAGTTGACGTTTATAATATCAACGGAAAAGAGATCATCATTTTGGCAGAAGGAAGATTGGTAAACCTTGGTTGTGCAACAGGACACCCGAGTTTTGTGATGAGTAACTCATTCAGCAACCAAACTTTGGCTCAAATAGAATTGTGGACAAATTCTGCTGAATACAAAAATGAAGTTTATACACTTCCAAAACATTTGGACGAAAAAGTTGCCGCTTTGCATTTGAAAAAATTAGGCGTAGAATTAGAAACGCTTACTCCTGAACAAGCAAAATATATCGGTGTAGAAGTAAAAGGACCTTTCAAACCGGAATATTACAGATATTAATTTCTTCTTGGAATAAAAAATTATCCCTTTGTATAAAGGGATTTTTTATTTTCTTAAAAAAACTTTAACATGAAAATTGACGGTCTATTCTTTATTATTATTTGCTATGTATGTCTCTTTACAACAGCCATCATTTTGAATAAAAAAATAAAATTTAAGCCTCTCAGTTTTCGATTTGAAAGTATTGATGGTCTTAGAGGTTTATTAGCAACAGGAGTACTAATTCATCATTTGATTATTTGGTACAATTACCTGAATATGGGAGCATGGGGTCTTCCAAAAAACCCTGTAGCTGTATTTATCGGAAAAGGAAGTGTGTATATTTTTTTTATGATTACCGCCTTTCTATTTACAAATAAAATATTAAAGGATAAGGAAGGAAAGAAAGAATCAAAAACCCAAAATAACACATTTTGGAAATCTGTTTTGTACTCAAGAATTTACAGATTATGTCCTGCATATTTTTTATTGATTTCTCTTCTCATTTTATTAGCACTATTTCAAACATCTTTTAATTTGGTTGTATCTCTGAATCATTTTTTGTATGAGTGTTTTCAATGGTTTACTTTTACTATTATAGGAAATCCCACGATTAATTCTACAGATGTCATGTTGTTTTCTGCCGGAGTAATTTGGTCACTACCTTATGAATGGCTATTCTACTTTACTTTACCATTAATTGCAATTATTTTTAATCGTAAGATAAACTACATAGCAATTATATCTTCTTTATGTTTTTTAGGGATATATTTTTACTTTAATAAATTTAGATTAATAGATTTCTATCCTTTTCTTGGTGGAATTATATCCGCAATTATTCTAAAATTTTATCCAAAAATAAAATTAAATAAAATTATTTTTTCTTGCTTAGTTATTGTTTTTTTTTCTTCAATTATATTATTACGAAAATTTCTAAATCCATTTTTAGAAAGAACTTTACTAATTTTTATTTTCATTATTATTTCATTGGGGAATGATATGTTTGGGTTACTCAAATTACGTTTTCTATCATTATTGGGCGAAATTTCATATAGTACCTATTTATTTCACAGTTTAACCATTTATATTATATTTAATATTTTGGGGATTGACTTTATGAAAAACACATGCAACATAATGTATACTATAATTTCTTGCTTAATATGTATTGCTGTTGTAATTATAAGTTATCTGCTCTATAATTTCGTCGAAAAGAAAGGAATTAATTATTATAAACACATTGTTTCAAAAAAATTAAAGTAACAATTACTACCAATTTATCTGATGATTAGCAAAAAAACGCTTCGGATTTCGGGGCGTTTTTTTATTTTTGAATGGTGAAACTTTAAACCTAAAACAATGCTGAATTTTGAATTTAAAAACCCTACCAAAATCATTTTCGGAAAAGGGGAAATCGCACGGCTCGGAAAAGAAATCCCGAAAGATGCAAAAATATTAATGCTTTACGGAGGAGGAAGCATTATGAAAAACGGAATCTATGAACAGGTAAAAACTGCTCTGAAAGATTTTGAAGTAGAAGAATTTGGAGGTATTCCTGCAAATCCAGAGTACGAAATTTTAATGGACGCTCTGAAAATTATTAAAGAAAAAAAAATCAATTTCCTTCTCGCAGTTGGTGGTGGTTCTGTAATTGACGGGACTAAATTTCTTTCCGCAGCAGCAAATTATCAAGGTAAAGACAAATGGGAAATTCTCACAAAACCTGTAAGAACGTTTGAAGATGAAGGATTACCTTTTGCAACGGTTCTTACGCTTCCCGCAACTGGTTCCGAAATGAATTCCGGTTACGTAGTTTCACGAAGAGCAACCAACGAAAAACTTTCTACAGGAGGTCCTGGTTTGTTCCCCAAATTTTCAATTCTGGATCCGGAAGTCATCCGTTCTATCCCGAAAAACCAAATAGCAAACGGAATTACCGATGCTTACACCCACGTTTTAGAACAGTATATGACTTTTCCTACTTCGGCTACTTTGCAAGAAAGATTTATGGAAAGTATTTTACAGACCCTGCAAGAAGTTGCACCAAAAGTAATGGCAGAAAATTTTGATTACGATGCTGCCGGAAATTTTATGTGGTGTTGCACAATGGCTTTAAACGGATTGATTCAGAAAGGAGTTCTTACAGATTGGGCAGTTCACATGATGGGACACGAACTTACCGCCAATTTCGGGATTGATCATGCAAGAACTTTGGCGATTGTTGCTCCATCTCATTACCGTTATTATTTTGAAAATAAAAAAGGAAAACTCGCACAATACGCAGAAAGAGTTTGGAATATTACCGAAGGAAATACCGAAGAAAAAGCGCTAAAAGGAATTGAAAAACTGGAAGAGTTTTTCCATAGTTTAAAAATCAAAACGCGCCTTTCAGAATATACCAACGACTACAAAGGAACTGCCGAAAAAGTTGAAAAAGCATTTACCGAGAGAAACTGGTTTGGTTTAGGAGAGCACAAAAAACTGACTCCGCAAGATGCTTACAAAATTATAGAGATGAGCTATTAAAGAATAATAGACGTGAAAAATAAAAAAATAATCCTGAAAATTTCGGGATTATTTTTTACGTTTAGCTTTAGATTTCGTTTTTTGCTGAGCTCTGTTCGCACCTATTTTTTTTGGCGGTTTCCTTTTGTGTGGTCCTCCCCAATTTTCTTTTTTATTTTTATCTTTTTTCTCGTGAAAAGCACCACCTCCTT
>CAZHFE010000072.1:0-9690 GCA_964532055.1 uncultured Kaistella sp.
GTCAATCCTGCAAACATCACTCTATCCAATGCTTCTACTTCGTATCCTAATTTCTGAAAAATCCTTCGCACTACTCTATTCCAGCCGATATGTATTTCTATACCGATTTCGTTTTTAGGTTTCCCGTCGACATAAGAAATACTATCTACTTCGGCAATTCCTTCTTCCAAACGGATTCCTTCTGAAATCGTTTTCAAATCGGCTCTATCAAGTTTTCTGTCTAAAGTTACGTGATAGATTTTCTTCATATTAAATGAAGGGTGCGTCAATTTTTTGGTCAAATGTCCGTCATTGGTCAAAAGAATTACTCCTGTCGTGGAGCGATCTAATCTTCCTACGGGAAAAACTCTGTAAGGAGAAGCATTTGCAACCAAATCCATCACGGTTTTTCTTGCTTTTTCATCTTTGGTTGTAGAGATATAACCTTTCGGTTTGTTGAGCAGAACATACACCGGTTTTTCGGGCGTAATTCCTTGTCCGTCAAAAACCACTTTATCGGTTTTTTGAACTTGGTATCCCATTTCCGTAACCACTTTTCCGTTTACTTCTACCAAACCTTGAGTAATAAGTTCATCGGCTTCTCTTCGGGAGCAGATTCCTGAATTAGCAATGTACTTATTCAAACGGATTGTTTCTTTCGGAGTTTCTTTTGAGAGTTTGTCGAATCTTCTTTTCTGAACAAAAGATCGAGTTCTTTCGGCATCGTCTTTTCGGTCAAAAGTTTTTTTGAATAGCTTTTTCGTACCGAATTTACTATCTCCTTTTTCGTATTTATCTCTGGTGTCAAAAGATTTTCCGGCTCTTTTTCCTGCAGGTTTTCTTGTTGTTCTTTCAAAGGATTTCTCGTAAGATTTCGCTTCAGATTGTGACATCAATCTCGGTTCTTTCAGCGATTTTGAAGATTTTTTTTCTTCATTATTTTCCGATTTTGGTGAACGAGAAGTAGCCGATTTTGTCCTTTCTTTTGAAGGTTTTGAAGTTCTTGATGAAGAAATTCTCGGTCGTCTTGGTCTTTCTGAAGAACTGTTTCTATCTCTGCTCATTGTCGTAAAAATTTTTGCAAAGATAGTTTATTTTAAAAGATGAATTTTTTAATTTTATGAATGAACATATTGTGTTAATTCCACAAAAACCATATTAATAGTTTCTTTTTTATGCTTTATTTTATGGATAATTCCATTGGTAAGCATCGCAAGAATCCCGATGAAAATCCATATCCGCAGAATATTCAGATTGATGAATTTAGCGTTTTTCATTTTGCTCAAAACCAGAAAAATTGAAAGCAGTTCTACAAAAATTCCGATCAAGAAATAATAACTCATCATATTTTTCAGTCCGGTTTTCCAAATAATTAATGCCGAAACCATTTGTACGAAAATAAGAAGTATGATGAGAATACTTTTTACGGTTTTCCGTCCGAAGAAATTGGTAATGGTGATATAACCGAATATTTTATCTACATTTTTTGTGAGCGTATCTTTCATAACATCAATAATAAGCAGCATCAGAAAAAGGAAAACCGCCATCAAAAAAATCTTTATCGAGAAAGTTTGATAATAAACCAACATTCCGAAGAAAGGATACAACGTTAAACCCACAAATGTTAAATTATTAACTATCAATATCTTACTGAGTTTATGACTGTAAAACCACATCAGAAACTGATAAATCAGAAAGAAGAAAAAAACACGCGGCGAAATGAGAAAAGCAACTCCCAAAGAAATTAAATTCAATGCCAAATAAGCGTAAAGAAAATATTTTTGTTTCAGGAAATTCCGGATTTTTGAGCGGAACGGTTTTGTAATCTTATCTTTTTCGAAGTCGTAAAACTGATTGATAATTCCGCCTGCTAAAATACTTAGTACCGTACAGAAAATAATACCGTGAACTTTGAAATCAAAAACAAAAGTCCTTAAATTTTCTTCCTGATTGAATAGAAAAAATGTAGAAACATAAAGAGCAAAAGTGAGCAACAAAGTCATAAAAACCCTCGCTCCTAAAATGAAACCTATGAATTGTGATAATCGATAAAACAAAGGATTTTTCATCAAAGCAAAACCGGAAGTTATTAATCTAATAACGCTTTTTCTGCACGAATATTTATGCTCTGGCTACCTTAAAAAGTGTAGATGACTTCTTTCTGAAAACCATTGAGCATTTTGTCGGCTTTTTCATAGTCTTTGGTAAAGCCCAAAATATAACCTCCTCCTCCGCTTCCACAGAGTTTCAGGTAATATGCGTTCGTATCTAAACCGTCTTTCCAAGCTTTGTAAATGCTTTCGGGAATCATGGGTTTCAGATTTTCATACGCCCAAACTGAAAGTTTTTTCAGATTTCGGAAAAGCGGATTCATTTCTTTTTTCAGAAATGCATCAATACAAGCATTGTTGTAACGAACAAATTCCTCTTTCATCGTTTTGCGGAAACCTTCGGTTTTCATTTTTTCAAAGAAAATCTGAATCATAGGTCCCGTTTCGCCCGTCATTCCTGAGTCTATTAAGAAAATCGCTCCTTTTCCTTTCTCGCTTTTCGGTATGGAAACTTTATCTACATTTTCTTTATTTTCAATAAGAATCGGCAGATTCATATAGCAAATCAATGGATCAATTCCTGAACTTTTTCCGTGAAAATAAGATTCCATTTCACCGAAAACTACTTTCAGATTTTTTAATTCGTCTTTAGAAATAGAATCTGGTGAATATTTCTCTACCGAATATTTCTCGAAAACCGCTGCAACCAGCGCACCGGAACTTCCCACTCCATAACCTTGCGGAATGTTAGAATCGAAGAACAATCCCTTTTCAATATCTTTTTGGAAAGCAGAAACATTTATTCTGAATTTTTTGGTAAGTGAAAGATTTTTCAGATATTCTGAATATTTTTTAAGCGAAAGATTTGATTTTTTCTCAAAGTCATTTCCCAAATCAGAGAATTTCATCGTTCCTTTATAGAAAGAATAAGGAACTGTTAAACCCTGTGAATCTTCGATGATTCCGTATTCGCCGAACAAAAGGATTTTGGCGTAAAATAAAGGATTGGTCATAGTTTGTTATTTAAACCTTTGATTTCCAAATGCAAAGATACAGATTTTTTCGTCAAATCACATCTTTTTCTTTCATCACGCTTACTTTCAGGAATCGTATCAAAATCAGTCCCACAAAGAAAAACAGCGACATTGAAAGTGCTGCAAACCGCATATTATGATATTTCTCAATCATTGTTGCAAAAATGAAAGTTCCCAAAATAATCGCCAATTTTTCCAGCACGTCATAAAAACTGAAATAAGTGGTATTGTCCATTCCGTTTTCCGGTAAAAGTTTGGAGTAGGTAGAACGCGACATTGCCTGTAAACCGCCCATTACCAAACCGATGATTCCGGCAATTCCGTAGAACTGATATTCTACATTCGGGTTTTCTTTGTTAAGATAATATGCTGATAAACACGCAACAATCCACAAAATCACCGCAATGGAAATTACATTTTTGTTTCCGATTTTTCTTGATAATCTGGAAAAAATTACCGCACCGATAATCGCTTCAATCTGAATAACCAAAAGTGTCATAATCAATTTATCTTGCTCCAGATTAATTTCGCTTTTCCCGAACAAAGTAGCCATTAGAAAAATCGTCTGCATTCCCACGCTGTAAAAGAAAAAACTCGAAAGAAAAAATTTCAGGTTTCTATCTTTAAAAAGATTATTCCCTACTTTGAACAGTTCTCGAAAACTCTGTTTTGTAATATCAATATAAAAAGAAATATTGTCTTTCAAAACTTCCAAAAAACCGCCTTGCTCTTCGTGTTTCTGAAAAATATTTTTATAATTCAGCAGTACTAAATCTTTCGGAAGTTGGTCTTTAACATTCCCAAATTGAGGAAGATGTTTGA
This sequence comes from uncultured Kaistella sp., assembly GCA_964532055.1. GTDB lineage: Bacteria > Bacteroidota > Bacteroidia > Flavobacteriales > Weeksellaceae > Kaistella. Next base: position 3,887 of record CAZHFE010000072.1, read on the forward strand.
ACGTATATTGAGAAAAACCAAACCACCATGCTCCTGTCAGAAGAAAAGAAACTCTGGTGTACAATATTGCTTCTTCTGGAGTTTTCGCAAAAACCTGAATCAGCACCAAACAAATCACCACTAAAACCACAGAACCGATATATCCGTAAACATAACCTTTCGCAGAAAGTGCGTCTTGTTTTTCGGGAGTGGCAATATCGGGCAAGAATGAATTATAGAAAACCAAACTTCCCCAAAAACCTACACTCGCCGTAATGCTGAACAACAAGCCAAGAAACACATTGTGCATTCCCGTAAACATAGCCAATCCCATACAAGAAGTTGCTCCGAGATAACAGAAAAACTGCAAAAAGGATTTTTTATTTCCAATGGTATCTGCTAAAGATGACAAAATAGGTGAAAGCAAAACCACAATTAGAAAAGAAATGGTGAGAGAATAACCATAAATTGCATCTGGTTGATATTCTTTACCGAATATGGTAATCATATTCCGCACCGGAACTTTTATCCATTGTCCGGTTTCTTTTACAAACTCGCTTTTCTCGTGAGAAGTGGTAAGAATAGAGTAATAAATCGGAAAAATGGTAGAAGTAATGACCAAAGAATACACCGAATTTGCCCAATCATATAAAGCCCACGCTTTCATGATTTTCGGGTTGTTCTTTATTTTGATTTCAAGTTCCGGGTTTGATCTTTCAAGTTCAGACATATAAAAATATATTTAGACAAAAATAAAAAAACCATTAAGAAAACAATGCTTTTTTTAATTCTTAATGGTTTTAAAATTTAAAATTAAAACTTATATATTTTCGATAACGATTGCAGAAGCACCACCACCACCATTACAGATTGCGGCTGCTCCGTATTTTCCGTTGTTTTGTTTCAATACATTAATTAAAGTAACAATGATTCTTGAGCCGGAACTTCCGAGAGGATGACCGAGAGAAACCGCACCTCCGTTCACATTTACTTTTGAAGAATCTAATCCCAAAATTTTATTATTGGCTAATCCTACCACAGAAAACGCTTCGTTGAATTCAAAAAAATCAATATCGGAGGTTTGTAAGCCTGCTTTTTTCAAAGCGATTGGAAGCGCTTTTGCAGGAGCAGTTGTAAACCATTCCGGAGCTTGAGAAGCATCTGCGTAAGAAACAATTTTTGCTAAAGGTTTCAAGCCGAGTTCTTCCATTTTTTCTTTGGACATCAGAAGGAGTGCAGAAGCACCATCATTCAGTGTAGAAGCATTTGCAGCAGTTATTGTTCCATTTTCTTTCTGAAAAACTGTAGGCAAAGTTCCTATCCTATCAAAGTTTACGGATTTGTATTCTTCATCTTCACTGAAAATTACCGGCTCTCCTTTTCTCTGCGGAATTTCCACAGGAACAATTTCATTTTTGAATTTTCCTTCGTTCCACGATTTTGCAGAACGCTTATAAGATTCTATGGCAAAATTATCTTGGTCTTGTCTTGAAATTTCATATTCTGCGGCACATTTTTCTGCACAAACTCCCATGTGAACTTTGTTGTAAACATCAGTAAGTCCGTCCAGAACCATTCCGTCCTGCATTTTTACATCACCCAGTTTTGTAGCATTTCTTGCATGGTAATAATGCGGAACTTGGGACATATTTTCCATTCCTCCTGCAACAATTACATCTGCATCACCTGCTTTTATTGCCTGAGTTGCCATTATCACCGCTTTCATTCCCGAAGCACAAACTTTATTAATGGTTGTTGACGGAGTTTCCTGCGATAAACCAGCTCCTAATGCTGCTTGACGGGCAGGAGCTTGACCTTCACCTGCTTGTAGAACATTTCCCATATACACTTCCTGAACCAAATCGGGGCTGAGATTTATTTTATCTAATGCTCCCTTAATGGCGGTTGAACCTAATTTCGTAGCCGGAACAGTGGATAGACTTCCCATGAAACTTCCCATAGGAGTTCTTGCTGCAGATACAATGAATACTTCTTTCATAATAATTTTAGAGTTGAGTTTAATTGGATTTTAATGAATTAATTCCGCCAATTTACGAAAAAAAAACACACTCTGAAAAAAGTGTGTTTAGTGTTATTTTAAAGATGATTATTAATGACTTACTTCCGTAACATCCTCTGGGTTGTGTTTGTGCTTGAACATAATGGCGAACAAAACTGCAATTACCAAAGCATAAATAGCGAAAACAAGCCAGATTTCGTGCCACATTTTATCGCCGTTTTCGAGCGTGAAATATTTCTGAATCAGCCAACCGCTCAATAAACTTCCCATTACTGCACCAAAACCATTGGTCATCATCATAAACAATCCCTGTGCTGATGAACGAATTTTGTAATCTGTAGTAGTTTCCACAAATAATGAACCCGAAATATTAAAGAAATCGAAAGCCATTCCGTAAACAATACACGAAAGAATAATTAATCCCAATCCGGAACCTACAGGAACTCCGTAAGCAAAAAGCCCGAATCTCAAAACCCACGCAAACATAGAAATGAGCATTACGTTTTTAATTCCGTAGCGCTTCAAAAAGAAAGGAATGGCAAGAATGAAAAGTGTTTCTGAAATCTGCGAAATAGACATGATGATTGTCGAGCGTTTTACCACAAAACTTTCTGCATATTCCGGAATTTTACCAAAATCTGAAAGAAAAACATCGCCGTACATATTAGTCAATTGCAATGCTGCTCCCAAAAACATTGAGAAGAAAAAGAACAACGCCATTTTGTAATCTTTAAACAGAGAAAAAGCGTTTACTCCTAATTTTTCAGCAAGAGTAGCATTTTTCGGAATTAAATTCTGCGGCGGACATTTCGGTAATGTAAATGCATAAATTCCTAATAATATGGCAAAAATAGCCGCTATATAAAACTGATTCCCCGAATCTTTGTTGCCGGAAAGATTGGTAATCCACATTGCAGCGATAAAACCTATAGTTCCCCAAACTCTAATCGGCGGGAAAACTTTTACAACATCATAATTGTTATTCTTCAAAATGTAATAGGCAATAGAGTTTGAAAGTGAAATTGTAGGCATATAAAACAGCATCGCAATAAGCATTACCCAAAAGAAATTATCGGGTGTTGTAATTTGTGGCAGGAAAAACAAAGTTAGTCCGTAAAGAATGTGCAGAATTCCATAAAGCCGCTCCGCATTAATCCATCGGTCTGCAATAATCCCCGTCAAAGCAGGCATTATGATAGAAGCAATCCCCAATGTTGCAAATACTTTTCCAAATTCTTCACCTCCCCATTGTTTGGTTCCGAACCAATAAACACCGATTGTAATGAGCCATGCTCCCCAAACAAAAAATTGTAAGAAAGAGAGAATGGTAAGTCGTAATTTCAAATTCATATCGTTGAGTTTTTTTAATCTATTTTTTTGTTTCTTCTTTTAATTTCTTTTTGCAGTTCTAGTGCAACATCAAAGTCTTCATCTTTCACGGCATTTTCCAGAAGTTTCTGTATTTCAGCAATTGTTAACATTGATAAATCGTCTTCATTTGCTTCTTGTTCTTTTGTGTTTTCTTCAGTGTTTACTTCTTCGAGTTGCAATAAAATCCCTGCTTCACTCAAAACCTGCTGTGTGGTATAAATCGGTGCATCAAAGCGTACCGCCATTGCAACAGCATCGGAAGTTCTCGCATCTAAAATGAGTTCTTCGTTGTTTGTTTTATTTTTGAAATTGATGTTTGAAAAGAACACGCCGTCAATAATCTGATAAATAATGACGGAAGAAAGTTCATAGTTGACAGAAACTACAAACTTCGAAAACAAATCGTGAGTTAAAGGTCGCGGCGGATGAATATCCTTTTCCAAACCCAATGAAATAGATTGTGCCTCGAAATTACCAATTACAATCGGAAGTTTCACATTGCTCTCTTCATGTTCCAAAAGCAATGCATAAGCTCCGGATTGAGTCTGGCTGTACGAAATTCCGCGTATGATTAATCTTTTGTAATCCATAACTACAAATATAAATGTATTTTTTTATTTGAGATTTGAAATTTGAAATTTTTCGGATTATTTTTTTGAAATGTTTTAGAATCTTTAACCAGGTTAAAACAGAACAAAAACAAAAAGTCCGAAAAAATCGGACTTTTAAATTTATATCTGTGAAAAGAATATTACCCTTTCAGTGCTTTAATTTTCTCGGTTAAAGCTGGAACAATCTGAAACGCATCTCCTACAACACCGTAATCTGCGGATTTGAAGAAAGGTGCTTCTGCATCGTTATTGATGACTACAATAGTTTTAGAAGAATTTACTCCCGCCAAATGTTGAATTGCTCCCGAAATTCCTACTGCAACATACAGATTCGGAGAAATGGCTTTTCCGGTTTGTCCAACGTGTTCGGAATGTGATCTCCAACCAATATCTGAAACCGGTTTTGAACAAGCAGTTGCTGCTCCCAAAGTATTGGCTAAATCTTCTATCATTCCCCAATTTTCTGGTCCTTTCATTCCTCGACCTGCAGAAACTACAATTTCGGCTTCTTTCAAATCGAGTTTTCCTGAACTTTGCTCGTGAGAAATCACTTTGGTGTCTTCATTAGCAATGGTTAGATTTTTCACTTCTTCACTTCCGCTCACCGAATTTTCTTTCGCTCCGAAAGCATTTTGAGAAACGGTAACAATCACTCCCGCTCCGTCTGCTTTTGCGTGCATAAATCCTTTTCCCGAAAACGCTTTTCTCTTTACCTGAAATGGCGAAAGATTTTCTGGTAATTCCAAAACATTGGTAATCAATGAACTGTTTTTCATAATTGCCAGCATCGGAGCAACAGAAGATGCATCTGTTGTATGTGGAAATATGATGATGTTTCCGTTTGCTGTTTCGCTAATTGCCTGTGCAAAAGCTTTTGCGCTGAAATTTTTCAGTCCTTCATCTTTGATGACGATAACATTTGATGCTCCGTATTTATATAATAAATCTGAAGAATCTGTCGGATTAATTGAAATTGCAGTTACAGTATCTCCTGCTTTGTCTGCTACGGATTTTGCGTAAGAAACCGCTTCAAAAGCTGCTTTCTTATAAACTCCGTTTATATTTTCTGCATATACGAATATTGCCATTTTTTGAAATTTTGAATTTTAAATTTTGAATTAAATAACTTTTGCTTCTTCGTGGAGTAATCTTACCAGTTCATCAAGATTATCTGCAGAAACTATTTTCACTGCGGCTCTCGGTGGAACGGAATCATAGGAAACTCCTGCTACTTTTACTTCGGAAGAACTCGGCTCCTGAATTTGCAACGGTTTTGTTCTTGCCGACATAATTCCTCTCATATTCGGAATGATAAGGTCTTTTTCATCAACCATTCCTTTTTGTCCTGCAATGACTGCCGGAAGTTTTACCGAAATGGTTTCTTTTCCGCCCTCGATTTCACGAACAGCAGTTGCTTCGCTTCCGTTTACATCAAGACCGACACATGCATTTACAAACGGCTGATTGAGCAATTGAGCCACCATTCCCGGAACGGAACCTCCGTTATAATCAATTGATTCCTTTCCGCAAAGAATCAAATCATAACCGCCGTTTTGTGCGATATTTGCAATTTCTTTTGCGGTAGAATAACTGTCTTTCGGTTCCAAATTTACACGTACTGCATCATTTGCTCCGATTGCCAATGCTTTTCTGATAACTGGTTCTGTTGCTGCATCTCCTACATTTATTACCGTAACTGCTGCTCCTTGAGATTCCTGCAGCTTCACTGCTTTTGTTAAAGCAAACTCATCAAGCGGATTGATTACCCACTGAATTCCGTTTTTGTCAAAAGCAGATTTGTCTGCCGTAAAATTAATTTTTGA
>CAZHFE010000073.1:0-9443 GCA_964532055.1 uncultured Kaistella sp.
AGAAATTAGGATACGAAGTAGAAGCATTGGATAGAGTGATGTTTGCAGGATTGACCAAGAAAAATATTAAACGCGGACATTGGCGAATCCTTACTGAATTGGAAGTTAACAATCTGAAAATGCTGTAAAAAAACTATACGTAATTTTAGGAAAATTCTATCTTTTTCTATTGAAAACCCTGTATCCTAAACGAAATTCAACGTAGTCGGCTTTATAAAATTTGGTAGCTCTTAAACCAATTCCGGCAAATATATTTTCACCAATTTGATACCGGAAACCAATTCGCTGGAAGTAAGCAGAATCTCCGTTTTCTGCCATTTTACTAAACAGATACGCTCCGAAATCTGCATGAACTGAAAACTTTCCCATTTGTAAGCGATAAGACGGAAAAATACTTATCACAGGTACAGATGCAGAATATCTTTTTTTCTCTTTAGGAATACCATCTTCAACATATTGATAGTAATTGTATTGACCATCAAAAGTAATTCCGCTACCTAATCCGATTGAAGATTTCGGGCCGTATTGGTACATATAAAGAGCATCAAGACCGTAAACATTGTGCAAAAATCCTTCATATCGGCGGTCATAATCTTCTATATAACCACCAGTAAATATTACATTTTTATATCCGTAATAAGTATAAATATCTAAAGAATTAAATAAATCGGTTTTTTTTGATGTGGTAGATTTTTCAATCATCGTCCTTTCCGGAACATAGGTTAAACTCAGCTGCAAACTGTATTCATTCAATCCTTTATTAGGCATTTTGAATCCGCCGTTTGAAAAATGATTAAGAGCTGCACCCAAACCAACATCAAAATGATTGCCGATATGATAAACGAAATGTGTCCCTAAAGAAAAATAAACAGAACTTTTAGAGCCGAATGTAATGTTATAATAACCTTCTGCCTCACTGAAAGTCCTCCATTTATAAGCAATACCCACATTCAGCTCATAATTCCAATTCCATTTTTCCTTTCTTTTTATTGGTCCGCTGAATATTCCGTAAAAGGTAAAAGGATTGTTCATGTGGTCTTGTTCCAGCATATTAAAATAACCCACACCAAATCCGTAACTTGGGAAATTATATCCCTCGTTCCATTCCTGACTTCCGTTGGTTTGCTTTGTAATTTGCAGAGCAGTTCCTATAAAATCGGCACTTCCCGGTACATTTTTCAGAAAAACATTTGTTTTAAAGATTCTTCCAACTTGGCTTTTTAAAGTATAATTCCATTTTGGTTTTTGCAGATTGTTAACAGAATCTTTTTGCGGAATAAAAATCATAGCAGAATCCGTTTTCTTTAAAATCGAATCCTGTGCAGATAGTTTTGTATTTCCGATAAAGAATACCAAAAAGCAAATCAATGAAATTTTTTTCATAACCAAATTTGAATTCAACCTTGACAAGGATTCTGAAAATTGTTTTTTAAATTCCGTTGATAATCGTATTCAAAGTCAAACTTGGTCGCATTGCAGCGTAGGTTTTATTTTCGTCGGGTTTGTAATATCCGCCGATGTTTTGATGCTTTCCTTGTACACTGATTAGTTCTTCGTTAATTTTCGTTTCGTTTTCCTGCATTGCTTTTGCAATCGGCGCAAATTTCGCAGCAATTCCGGAATCTTCGGTTTGATTTGCCAATGCTTCCGACCAATACATCGCCAGATAAAAATGTGAACCGCGATTATCAATTCCGCCGACTTTTCTTGCAGGGGATTTGTCGGTGGCTAAAAATTTTGCATTGGCTTCGTCTAAAGCATCTGAAAGAATTTTGGCTTTTGCATTGTTTTGAGTTTGTGCCAAATGTTCTAAACTTGCCTGTAAAGCAAGAAATTCCCCCAAAGAATCCCATCTTAAATAACCTTCCTGCAAAAACTGCTCGATATGTTTCGGTGCAGAACCTCCTGCTCCGGTTTCAAACAAACCGCCACCATTCATCAACGGAACAATGGATAACATTTTTGCGGAAGTTCCCAATTCCAGAATAGGGAACATATCGGTTAAATAATCTCTGAGAACATTTCCGGAAACCGAAATCGTGTCTTTTCCGGCTCTTGCTCTTTTCAGCGTTTCGAGCATCGCATCTTTCACGTCCATAATTCTGATGTCTAATCCCGTCAAATCATAATTTGCAAGGTATTTCTCAACTTTTTTAATGATTTGTGCATCATGAGCTCTTGCTTTATCGAGCCAGAAAATTGCAGGAGTATCGGAAAGTTTTGCTCTGTTTACGGCTAATTTCACCCAATCCTGAATCGGCGCATCTTTTGTTTGGCACATTCTGAAAATATCGTTTTTTTCAACTTTTTGTTCAAGCAATGGAGTTCCGTTTTCGTCAAGAATTTTTACCGTTCCGTTTTCCTTTAATTGAAAGGTTTTATCGTGAGAACCGTATTCTTCGGCTTTTTGTGCCATTAAACCCACATTCGGAACAGAGCCGAAAGTTTTGGGGTCAATCGCTCCGTTTTGCTTCATATCCTGAATAATCGCATCGTAAAAACCTGCGTAAGTTCTGTCGGGAATAATGCAGACTGTGTCTTCTTCTTCGCCGTTTTTGTTCCACATTTTTCCGCCGCCGCGAACAATTGCCGCCATAGAAGCATCTACAATCACATCAGATGAAACATGAAAATTCGTGATTCCCTGGTCAGAATTTACCATCGCAATTCTCGCTCCGTTTTCTATCGTTTTTTCTATTGCGGTTTTAATTTCTGCTTCTTTCGGATTTCCTGCTATTTTTTCGTAAAGCGTAGCCAAACCGAAATTCGGATTAATGTCTAATTCTTTGAAAGTTTCGGCATATTTTTCAAAAACGTCTTTGAAATAAGTTTCTACAATTGCACCGAAAATAATCGGGTCAGAAATTTTCATCATCGTGGCTTTCAAATGTGCGGAAAGCAATACATTTTTTTCTTTCGCATCATCAATCGCAGTTTGCACAAAAGATTTCAAAGCGTTTAAATTCATGACCGAAGAGTCAATAATTTCACCTGCTTTCAAAGGTGCAAAATCTTTCAAAACCTTTTCTGTACCGTCATTTCCGTAAAATACGATGCTGTATTTGCAGTCGTTTTCTACGGTGGTTGAATTTTCTGTTCCATAAAAATCCCCGGAATTCATGTGTGCAACAGAAGTTTTAGAATCTGCATTCCAAACTCCCATTCTGTGCGGATTTGCTTTGGCGTAATCTTTCACTGATTTCGGTGCGCGTCGGTCAGAATTTCCCTCTCTTAAAACAGGATTTACCGCACTTCCCAAAACTTTTGCATATCTTGTATTAATGGCTTTTTCTCCATCATTTTTAGGTTCTGCAGGATATTCCGGAACAGGGAAACCTTGTTTTTGAAGTTCGGCAATCGCTTCTTCCAATTGCGGAACAGATGCTGAAATATTTGGTAGTTTGATGATGTTTGCTTCCGGTTTTGTCGCCAATTCTCCCAATTCGGAAAGTGCATCGGGAACTCGCTGTTCTTCTGTCAGAAATTCAGGGAAGTTAGCTAAAATTCTTCCCGCCAAAGAAATATCCGGAACTTTGATTTCAATGTTTGCAGAATGTGTAAACGCTTTTACAATCGGCAGAAAAGAATGAGTTGCCAACATTGGTGCTTCATCTGTTAAAGTGTAGTAGATTTTTGATGTATCGGACATTATATTTTATTTTTATTTGAATTTTTAAGAACGACAAATTTAAGGAATTTTCAAGGAGTATGAAACAGAAGTTTTTTGAACTTTAAGATTAATTTAACCTTTGTTTAAAATATTTTTCGGTGAAATATCACTATTTTTGAAACACTAAAAAATCAATAAAATGGCAGATATTACATTTAAAGGAAGTCCTATTCACACCGTGGGAAATCTTCCGCAAACAGGAACACAAGCACAGGAATTTACAATGGTTTCTTCCGAATTGTCAGAAAAACATCTCGCAGATTACACCGGAAAAAGAGTGCTGCTCAATATTTTTCCGAGCATTGATACGGGAGTTTGCGCAGCTTCGGCAAGAAAGTTCAATGAAGAAGCATCTTCATTAGAAAATACTGTAGTTGTAAATGTTTCCAGAGATTTACCTTTTGCTTTAGGACGTTTTTGTGCAGCAGAAAGTTTGAACAATGTGGAAGTTTTATCGGATTTCAGAGGTAATTTCGGTGAAGATTACGGCGTAACATTGGCTGATTCTCCATTGAAAGGACTTTTAAGCAGAGCGGTTGTTGCAATTGACGAATCCGGAAAAATCATCTACACGCAACAGGTTCCCGAAATCGGACAAGAACCGGATTACGAAGCAGCGTTGAATGCGTTGAAATAAATTTTCACTCTAAAATCATAAAAAAATGGCAATAATTAATCCTTATCTTATTTTTGATGGAAATTGCGAAAAAGCATTCCGTTTTTACGAAACCGTTTTTGGCAGACAAGTTTCGTATTGGGGAAAATTTGGCGATATTCCTACAGATGAAAATATCTCGCCGATTTCCGATGAAATGAGAAACAGAATCATGCATGTTACTTTAGAAATTTCAAAAGGATATATGTTGATGGGAAGCGACAGCAATCCAGAAATGGGAAATCCCGTAATCGGAAATAATATTAATCTTGCAATTGCAGCAGATTCCCGTGAAGAAGCGGAGAATATTTTCAGTAAACTGTCTGAAAACGGAAAAATTATCATGGAAATGCAGGATACTTTTTGGGGAGCATATTTCGGAATGACAGAAGACCAATTCGGCATCGAATGGATGATTAATTATGATGACCCCGAAAAAGTACAACCGCATTAAAAATCCTGTTTCAAAAAATTATCTTTTAAATTTAAAGTAAAATTAAATCCCGGTCGTCATATTGAATATGGAACCGGGAATTTTGCAAATGTCAGCAGTTGAAAAAGAGAGCATCATATCTCAAACCGTAAACAATTACGGAGGAAAATTGATGTCTTTTATCCGCCCGAAAGTAAATAATACGGAAGATGCGGAAGATATTTTGCAAGAAGTGTGGTATCAGTTCAGCAATCTGACCAATATTTCCGAAATTACCAATATCGGAGGTTGGCTGTATCGGGTTTCAAATAATAAAATCATTGACAAATACCGGAAAAAAACCACTGAAAATCTGGAAGACTTCGTATATGAAGATGAAGACGGAAGTTTTTCCATAAAAGATATTCTGCTTTTAGATGATTCTGAAAATCCGGAACTTTTGGCATTTCGGGAAGAAGTTTGGGAAACCTTGTTTTCCGCTTTGGAAGAATTGCCAGAAAATCAGCGATTGGTTTTTGTAGAAAGCGAAATAGAGGGCAAAAAATTACAGGAAATTGCAGATGAACAAGCCGAAAATATCAAAACCATTATCAGTAGAAAAAATTATGCGGTGAAACATTTGAGAAAGCGGCTCCATAATTTATACAGAGATTTATTAGATTAACACAGCAATTATGAAACACAACAAAATAATAAAAGGATTATTAATTGTCATTGCGGCTATTGCTGTCTTTTTTGCAGTTACGGCAATCGTGATGCAACTTTGGAATGCAATTCTGCCGGAAATAATAGGAGTGAAAAGTATTACTTTTTGGCAATCGATGGGGATTTTGGTTTTGTCTAAAATTCTTTTCAGCGGATTTAAAGGAGGAGGAAAACGAGGATTCGGAAGATGCCGGCAAAAAGATTGGAAAAATAGTATTGAAAATATGAATACAGAACAACAGGAAAAACTCCGGCAAAAACTGAAAGAACGGTTTGAAAATTCGCCTTTTTGCAGGAAAAACTAACGAGAATTATTTTCTATTAAATCGCAATCGTATTTCAACCCTTTTAGTGTTTCAAACGCTGAAAGGGTTTTTCTTTGTAGCAATTTATTTCACAGAAAATCACAAGAAAATAGAAACCATTAAGGTAAAATCAAAAATGGTACGTCTTAAAAAATATAAGCGCTTAGAAAAAACATTCAAACAAAATAATAAAATTTAAAATCTTAAAGAATGAATAATTCAGCATTAAAAGGTGCATTCGGTGCATTAGCAATAGTAGGAATTGCTTTAGCAGCAAAAAAAATATCAGAAAGAAAAAAAGTGATGAGAGGTATTCTTAATGAATATGAGATCAAAGAAAGAACGCCTTTCGGTTTTGCAGACAAAATCCGTGAGATGAATGATGAACAGTACAACGAACTGAAAAATAAAATGAAAAAACACTTTTCATCAAGATGTTGCAGAACAGGTGATCGCCACCAAAATGAAGAAGCAGCATAATATTTTCAAAATTTGATTAAACATTTAAACGAGCGGAAAGAATTTTTTCTTTCCGTTTTTTATTAAAATCAACCATCGTTTCGAAAATGTAATTATCTTTTGAATTTTTGTTCTAATACGTTACTTTTGTAAGCACAAAATTTTTTTTTCTTGAAAGATTATTATTACTTTCTCGGCGTAAATTCTGATGCTTCTTTCGAAGAAATCAAAAAAGCGTATCGAAAATTGTCTTTAAAATACCATCCTGATAAAAATAAAGATGACGAGTTTTTTGAAAACCGTTTTCGTGAAATTCAGGAAGCATATGAAATATTGATTGAACCCGATAAACGTAGAGTTTATGATGAAAACAAAGAGCATCGGCAAAGAGTTTCTCGACCGAATTTACCGCCGCATATCAAAACATTTTCTGCCACTAAAATCCGTGTGAAAAAAGGAGAAGAAGTCATCATCAACTGGCAAACGAATAATGCAGATGTGGTGAAAATTTTACCTTTCGGTTTAGAGAAAAGTTATGGCGAAAGAGCATTTAAAATTACAGAATTCAAAGACGGAAAATTTCATGTGGTGCTTCAAGCGATGAATACTTTGCTCAACAAAACCGTAGTACAGGGAATTACTTTTACAGAAATTTTTGAGGAAGACAAACAGAAACTAATCAGCGGAAAAGAAACCTATTCAGGAACTGAAAAACCAACATTCAAAAAAACAAACTCAAAACCAAATATCTTTAAAATAGTTCTGCTGATTCTTTTTATTATATTGATACTCACACTCTTTATGAGAATCATTTTACAAGCCATTCAACAAAAGTGAATCGCTTTATGCCATTTTCAATCTTCCGGGACATTTTTTGCAGCGTTTTCCTTTCTTGAATTTCTTGCAACACTTCTTTTTACCGCAGTACATTTCTTCTGAAAATCTGGAAACAGTCATTAATGGTGCTATTTTGAAAGGAACAATCTGTGAATTCATCAATGCAAAGATAATATTAATTTAGAATAAATCAAAATAGCAAGTATTTTTTCATGCTAAATTAAGATTGCAAGATTTTGCAAAAAATTGTACTTTTACGAAACTTTTTTTTCAAGAAAATTTAATAAAAATTATGAATACAACACAGTTTGTAAACCGCCACATTTCCCTTAACGAAGCTGATAAACAGCAGATGCTGCAGAAAATAGGTGTTTCGGGTATTGATGAACTTATTTCACAAACCATTCCAGATTCTATTCGTTTAGAAAAAGAATTGAATATTTCTGAGCCGCTTTCAGAATACGAAATGTTGGCTCATTCCAAAGATTTGGCATCTCAAAATATGATGTTTGACAACTACATTGGGTTTGGTTATCATAACACGATTTTGCCGAGTGCAATTCAGAGAAATATTTTAGAAAATCCGTCGTGGTATACAGCATATACTCCGTATCAAGCGGAAATTGCACAGGGAAGATTAGAGGCACTGCTCAATTACCAAACGCTGGTTTGCGATTTAACCGGCTTCAAATTGGCAAATGCTTCTTTGCTTGATGAATCTACTGCAGCTTCTGAGGCAATGCACATGTTTTTTGAAAGCAGAACCAAAGAACAGAAAAAAGATGATGCCCGAAAATTCTTTGTTTCAGATATGGTTTATCCGCAGACAATCGCTGTGTTGAAGACAAAAGCAGAAGGTTTGGGAATTGATGTGATTGTTGGGAATCATAAAAATCATCAGTTCAATAATTCTTATTTCGGCATATTGCTGCAATATCCGGGAAAAAACGGAATTGTTTTAGACTATACAGAAAATATCAGCTATTATAAAGAGTACAATTTGCAAGTAGTTGTTGCTTGTGATCCTTTAGCATTGGTAAAGCTGAAATCTCCCGCAGAAATGGGTGCTGATTGTGCAGTAGGAACTACACAGAGATTTGGTATTCCGATGGGATACGGTGGTCCTCATGCTGCCTTTTTTACTTGTAAAGAAGAATACAAACGTGATATTCCCGGAAGAATTATCGGAGTTTCGCAGGATATGTACGGAAAACGTGCACTAAGAATGGCGCTCCAAACTCGTGAACAACACATCAAACGTGAAAAAGCAACTTCTAATATTTGTACTGCACAAGTTCTTTTGGCTGTAATGGCAGGAATGTACGCTGTTTATCACGGTGCGAAAGGATTAAATTTCATTGCGGAACAAATTCATTTCAAGGCAAATGCACTTCGCAGCGGTTTGCAAACTCTCGGTTATGACATTGTAGAAGAACCAATTTTCGATACTGTAAAAATTAGAATGCACGAAGACGAAAAAAATGGTTTGATGAGAATGATGCGTGACCATAAAATCAACCTGAATTATTTTTCGGAAGGTATTGTGAGCATTGCACTAAATGAAACTACCACTGAAGAAAAGCTACAATCTCTTTTTGATGCAATGGCAAATTTTAAAGACAAGCAGAGCTTCAAACTTTTGTATAAAGAAGAAATCAAAATCCCAAAAGAAAATTTAAGAACAAACGAAATTTTAAAAGAAGAAGTTTTCAAAAAATACCATACCGAAACCGAATTGATGAGATACATCAAACGTTTGGAAAGAAAAGATTTGTCATTAACACAATCTATGATTTCTCTCGGTTCATGCACCATGAAACTGAATGCAGCAACGGAAATGCTGCCTCTTTCGTGGGCAGAATGGGGCAGTGTTCATCCTTTTGTTCCCACCGAACAAGCAGGAGGTTATCAACTCATGATTAAAGAATTAGAGAAAGATTTGGCTGAAATTACAGGATTCGCAGGAACTTCTTTACAGCCCAATTCCGGAGCTCAAGGTGAATATGCAGGTTTAATGGTTATTCGCGAGTATCACAAATCCAGAGGCGAAGAACACAGAAATATCGCTCTCATTCCGCAGTCTGCACACGGAACAAATCCTGCTTCTGCGGTAATTGCCGGTATGAAAGTAGTGGTGGTAAAAAACCTCGAAAACGGAGAAATTGATTTTGAAGATTTAAAACTTAAAGCTGAAGAGCACAGTAAGAATCTTTCTTGCGTGATGATAACTTATCCGTCAACATACGGTTTTTTCGATGATAATATTAAGGAAATCACAAAACTAATTCACGAAAACGGAGGACAGGTTTATATGGACGGTGCAAATATGAATGCACAAGTCGGCTTCACTTCACCCGGAAATATCGGTGCAGATGTTTG
>CAZHFE010000074.1:0-9411 GCA_964532055.1 uncultured Kaistella sp.
CATTAATGAAACTTCGGAAATTATTTTAAATATCATCAGAAAATTAGATGATGAAACGGTGGTGAAATTTATCTCAAAGAAAGCAGGAGAAATGACTTCCGAACTGAAAATCAGCCAGATTGTGGGAAACGGATTGGAATATATTATTGAGAAAAATGAACACCAGAAACTCATCACCAATCTTTCAAAACAAATTAAAGAATATGTTTTGAACAATCAGGAAATGGTTCGCGAACGTGTAAAAAAAGAGAGTTTTGCCTTGATTCCGAAATTTGTTGATGATAAAATTGCAGATAAAATTACTTCGGGTTTATCAAATTATTTTGAAGAAGTAGAGCAAAATGAAAACCATTCTTTGAGAAAAGAAATCACGCAGAAATTAGAAAATTTCTCTTCAGAACTGAAAACCGAAAACCGCTGGAAAGAAGAATTTCAGAATCTTAAAAATAGTTTTTTGCAGGAAGAAAAACTACATTCTTATGCTTCCGATATTTGGGATTCAATTAAAAAGACCATTATGGAAGAACTGTCAAAAGACGATTCTGCGGTGAAAAATTACATCAGAAAAAACCTGAACGAACTTTCATACAACCTGCAAAACGACGAAAAATTGCAATACAAAATCGACCACTGGATTCGAGTAACGGCTTATAAATACATTCTGAAAAACACGCACCAATTCGGGAATCTCATCAGTTCTACCGTTGGAAATTGGGAAGGAAAGGAACTGAGCCAAAAATTGGAACTGGAAGTCGGGAAGGATTTGCAGTTTATCCGTGTAAACGGAACTTTAGTCGGCGGATTGGTCGGTTTGGTGATTTATACAATAGCGAATTTTTTTATTTGAATATAAAATGGAACATTATTTTTTCTAAAAACACATTGCTCGATTGGGATTCTGCTGAAGTAGAGAAAATAAAAGGAATTTCGAATTTTGTGCTTTCTAAGAAATGCGGATTTTCGGGAGCTTAAATCCATTTCAATACTTATTCTGAAAATTACGAAGCGGACAATTGGTGTGAAAATGGACATATTCTTTTCGTGGAAAAAGAAACAATGATTATCGAATTTATTGATGGTTATTCCATAGAAATCGAAAAAGGAAAGTCTTTTGTCATCGGCGATAATCTTCTTTCCCACAAAGCAAAAACTGTTGAAGAAACAGAAATGCTGATTACCGATTAACATTTTCGGCGGAGCCCTTGGCTCCGCCGAAAATGCATTTATTTAATATTAGTATGAAAACTTTTATTTTTCAATCGGCCTGAAAACCAATCCGCTTTCCTCAAAATAATCCAGCGTAATTCTGTCGCCGTCGTTCACGTTTCCGGCAAGGATTTCTTTAGAAAGTTTGTTCAGCACTTCCTGCTGGATTACCCTTTTCAACGGTCTTGCTCCGAAAACAGGGTCGTAACCTTTGTTCATCAGATAATCTATCGCGTCTTGTGTTGCGGTCATAATGATGTTTCGTTTTGCCAGCATTTCATTGAAACCACGCAACTGATAAGTAACGATTTTTCCGATTTCCTTTTTGCTCAACGGCTGAAACAATACCACTTCATCAATTCTGTTCAGAAATTCCGGACGCAGACTTTGTTTCAGCAAATCGAAAACTCCATCTTTCGTTTTGGAAACGATTTCGTCCTGATTTTCTTCCGTAATATTTTCAAAATTCTCCTGAATCAGATGCGAACCCAGATTCGAAGTCATAATGATAATCGAATTTTTGAAATTCACGACTCTTCCTTTGTTATCGGTCAATCTTCCGTCGTCCAAAACCTGCAGCAAAGTGTTGAAAACATCAGGATGCGCTTTCTCGATTTCATCTAAAAGCACTACGGAATACGGTCTTCTTCTGACAGCTTCGGTCAATTGTCCCCCTTCATCGTAACCAACATATCCTGGAGGAGCGCCGATTAATCGGGAAACAGAATGCCGTTCCTGATATTCGCTCATATCAATTCTGGTCATATTGTTTTCATCATCGAAGAGAAATTCTGCCAATGCTTTTGCCAATTCGGTTTTTCCGACTCCGGTTGTTCCTAAAAACAAGAACGAACCAATTGGTTTTTTGTCGTCGCTCAATCCGGCTCTGTTTCTGCGAATTGCATCGGCAACAGCTTCTATTGCTTCTTCCTGCCCTACAACTCTTTTGTGGAGTTCTTCTTCCAAATGCAATAATTTTTCTATTTCGGACTGGATTAATTTGGTTACGGGAATTCCCGTCCATTTTCCAATCACTTCGGCAATATTTTCAGAAGTTACTTCTTCTTTAATCAGTTCATTCTGATGGTTTTGCATTTCGAGTTCCACCTTTTTCAGTTCTTCCTCTTTTTCGCGGAGTTTTCCGTATTGAATTTCCGCTACTTTGGCATAATCTCCGGCTCTCGATGCTCTTTCGGCTTCTAATTTCAAAGATTCAATTTCTTTTTTAATGGAAGTTAAATCTTCAGATTTTTGCTTTTCTTTCAGCCATTTTGCATTGATTTCGTTGCGTTGTTCGGTTATTTTTGAAATATCTTCTTTTAAATGACCGATTTTCGTCTGGTTTTCCTCTCTCGAAATCGCCGCCAATTCGATTTCCAACTGCATGAGTTTTCTGTCGAGAACATCTAATTCTTCCGGTTTTGAATTAATTTCCATTCTCAGTTTCGCACTCGCTTCGTCAATCAAATCAATCGCTTTATCGGGTAAAAAACGGTCTGAAATATATCTTTGTGACATTTCCACCGCCGCAATTATCGCTTCATCTTTAATTCTCACTTTGTGGTGTGCTTCATATTTATCCTTAATTCCGCGAAGAATAGAAATCGCCGATTCGGTATCCGGTTCTTCCACCATTACTTTCTGGAAACGTCTTTCGAGGGCTTTGTCTTTTTCAAAATATTTTTGATATTCATTCAAAGTTGTCGCACCGACCGCACGAAGTTCTCCTCTTGCCAAAGCCGGTTTCAGGATATTCGCTGCGTCCATTGCACCTTCTCCGCCACCTGCTCCAACCAAAGTGTGGATTTCGTCGATGAACAAAATAATCTGTCCTTCGGATTTGATGACTTCATTTACAACGGATTTCAAACGCTCTTCAAATTCGCCTTTGTATTTCGCACCTGCGATTAACGCACCCATATCCAAAGAATAAAGCGTTTTGTCCATTAAGTTTTCGGGAACATCGCCGCTGATAATCCGGTGTGCAATTCCTTCCGCAATCGCAGTTTTTCCAACGCCCGGTTCTCCGATTAAGATTGGATTATTTTTCGTTCTTCTCGATAAAATCTGCAATACTCTCCGGATTTCTTCATCACGCCCGATTACAGGGTCGAGTTTTCCTTCCGCTGCGAGTTCGTTGAAGTTTTTCGCGTATTTATTTAAACTCTGATACGTTTCTTCCGAACTTGCAGAAGTGGCTTTGCTTCCTTTTCTGAGTTCTTTGATTCCGCCTTCCAAACGGGATTTCGTAACGCCCATATCTTTCAGCATCTGCGAAACCGGAGATGAAACTTCGATTAACGCAAGCCAAAGGTGTTCAATGGTCACATATTCATCGCCCATTTTTTTGGCAACGTTTGGAGCATCGAGCAATACTTTGTTGGCGGATTGCGAAAGGTAAATATTTCCGCCCTCCACTTTCGGCAGTTTTTCAATGCTTTCTCGGTTTCTTTCTCGTACGAGAGTAGCATCGGCTTCAGATTTTTTTAATAAGAACGGCGAAATGTTTTCATCCACCTGAAAAATTCCTTCAAGCAAATGTTGTGGCTCAATCTGTTGGTTGCCAAATTCCATTGCAACTTGTTGTGCAGCTTGTATGGCTTCTTGTGATTTTACTGTATATTGATTTAGATTCATAATTGATAATTGTTGTTTGATAAATGATTAAAAAATTACATCAAATTCTGTTCAATTTTTGATTTTGAAACAAAAATTTTTGTTTTTAAAAAGCATTAAGAAAATGATTCCTTATGTATAATTTGACTCCGTTTAAGCTTCATTTTCTTAATACTTTATCAATCATTTAATTCTAAGAATCTTAGTCACAAAAAGTATTCAATTATTAAATTTCTAAAAATTTAAGACAAAATTGCGTAATTTTGTAAATTAATAGAGATAAAATTGGACAAAATTTCCTAATTTCTTGAATTATTGAAATTTTAACATTTTCAAAATGAATATTTCTGTATTTTTAATTAAATTGCAGGAAATTTTTTGGAAAGTAAAAATACATTTTTAGATGTATCAAAAAAAGTAGACTATATTATTAAAAATTAACCTTAAACATTAGTTATATGAAAAAACAATTTTTACTATTAGCATTGGCATTACCCTTTTTAGGATTTGCACAATGGACAAAAGTAAATGAAGTTTCTGGCAGACAGAAAATAAATGAAAGTGTTGCAAGAATTAATTCGAAAACACTATATAATCTTGATGCTGT
Organism: uncultured Kaistella sp.; assembly: GCA_964532055.1. Lineage (GTDB taxonomy): Bacteria > Bacteroidota > Bacteroidia > Flavobacteriales > Weeksellaceae > Kaistella. The sequence continues at coordinate 4,430 of CAZHFE010000074.1, forward strand.
GAAGTTTCAGAATCAGCTGAAAAATGTAGCAGAAAAACAATCTGGGAAAGAAGGAATTAAAATTAGCATTCCAAATACAGAAGGGAAACTGGAACAATTCCGTATTTGGGAACTATCAAACATGGTTCCTGAGTTACAAGCAAAACATCCTGATATTCGTTCTTATGTAGGAAGCAGCATTGAAGATCCTTCTGCATATCTGCGTTTCAGTGTTTCTCCACAAGGAGTATCTACAATGGTAATCCGTTCTGGAAAGTCGGAATATATTGAACCAATGACAGCAGACGGAAAAACCTACATCGTGTTTGATAAAAGCATGAGAAAGTCGGCTGCACAAGATGACCGTTTTGAATGTATGATAAAAGGAGATTTAGATTCTTCTCAACCAGGAACGAGTAACAGCACTTTAGCTGTAGGAAACAACACGTTCAGATTAGCACTTTCCTGCACCGGAGAATATGGTCAGTATTTTCTCACAAAATTAGGAATTCCTGCAGGCGCAACTGACGCTGTGAAAAAAGCAGCAATTCTTGGGGCAATGAATGCTTCTCTAACACGGCTTAACGGAGTTTATGAAAAAGACTTGTCTTTACATTATAATCTGATTGCAGAAACGGAATCTTTAATTTTCTATAATGCAGCCACCGATCCATATGCAACAGGCGGAGGTCCGGACACAGCTAATAGCGGTATAAACTCTACTTTAGGAACTGGAGCAACAGGAAAATATGATTTGGGACATCTTATTGATAAAAAAGATGCAAACGGTGCGGCTTATGTAGGCGTAATCTGCGGCTCAAGTCTAAAAGCAGGAGGATGGACATCTCATAATATTCCAGAAGGTGCTACTTTTGACATCGACTATGTTGCCCACGAAATGGGACATCAAATGGGAGCTGGACACACTTACACCATGTATTCTTCACAGTCAGACCAAACAGTAGAACCTGGAAGTGGAAGTACCATCATGGCTTATACCGGGATTGTCGGTGATTTAGATGTTCAATATAACTCCCATGATAATTATCACTATAACAGTATTACTCAGATAAAAAATAAAATTAATGGTGTATCGTGCGGAACGAATACTTCTTACTCTTTACCTGTGCCAACAGTAAGTGCAGGAGCGAATTATATCATTCCGAAAATGACACCGTTTGTAGTAAAAGCAACAACTTCAGATACAAATACTGCAGGTTATACCTACACTTTTGAGCAGACAGATATGGCATCTTCCGGACAAATCGGAGCAAACAGTATTTGCTATGAAACCAAACCTACCGGTCCAAATTTCAGAGCTCTTGCTGCAACGACAAACCCATACAGATATTTCCCTGATTTCAACATCGTATTGGCAGGTGTATATTCTACAAGATGGGAATCTTTGGTAAGTGTAGCCAGAGATATGAATTTTGGAGTGGTTTTGAGAAACAACAATCCTATCGAACCAAATATTGCAAGAGCTACAATGAAGGTTACGGTAAATGCAGCATCGGGACCGTTTAAAGTAACCGCACCTGCATTTGGAGAATCCTTAACTTCCGGAAGCAGCTATACCGTGAAATGGGATGTAGCCAATACTAATGCAGCTCCTGTAAGTACTGCAAATGTAGCTATAAAAATCTCCAAAGACGGAGGGCAAACATTTACCACATTACTAGCGAGCACAGCAAACGACGGTCAAGAAGAAGTTACGATTCCTGCAGGTTACATGACTACCAATGCCTACATTATGGTAGAAGCTGTCGGAAATGTTTATTATGCAGTAAGTCCAAGTTTTGTTATTGACTATAATGTTATCGGTGAAACCTGTAATACTTATACCTATAGCGGAAGTCCTGTAAGTATTACCGATGGTCCTGGTGGATCAGGAATATCTTCGCCGAAAGTAGAAGTACCTCTCTCAATATCTAATACAGGTGTGATTACCAAAATATCCGTAACACCAAATATTACTCATGCCAATGCACAGAATCTTTCTTTCGGAGTTGAAAGTCCGGTAGGTACAACTGCCTTTTTGATGCATCATCAATGTAGCGGTCGCTCAGGAATTACAGCGAAATTCACAGACGATGCCACAACGATTACATGTGCATCTCCGGTTACAGGAAATTCAAAACCTTATCAATCTCTTAAAGTATTCGCAGGACACAATGCACAAGGTACGTGGAAATTGTTTGCTTCTGACAACCAGAGCGGAACTGTAGGAACAGTAAATTCTTGGGCATTGGAAGTTTGTACAAGAAACACACAGGCATTAGCTGTAAACGAGCAATCTCCGCTGGCAAATAACATTAGGGTTTATCCTAATCCTTCCAACGGAAATTTCTTTATCAAATCAAGAGATTTAGGAGGCAAAGCCAATGTTGTAGTATATGATTTGAGCGGTAAAATTGTTTATTCTACAGAACTCAACGTGAGAAAAGGAGAATCTGCAACAAACGAAATCAATACCAAACTTTCAAAAGGAGTTTACTTATTAAACGTAACTACTCCTGAAGGAAATTATTCACAAAAACTTATCATTAACTAATGTGTTAAGTTATTAATAAAAAAGTCGGTCAAATTCAGACCGGCTTTTTTTATCTCCAAAAGTAATTTATAACCATGGTAAAAAAATTACATATACCCAAAAAATTCTGATTTTTCTATTTTTCTGAATTTGACTATATTTGGAAAACAGTTTTTTAACTTTAATATGCATCATTTTCATTCATTAAAAACCACCAAAGTAGCGAAAGAAACAAACGATTCCGTCAATATCGCTTTCGAGATACCCCAAAATTTAAGACACGAATTTCAATTCAAACAAGGGCAGTATCTCAATGTAAGATTTGTTTTCGGCGAAGAAGATTTGCGGCGTTCCTACTCCATTATCAATGCACCGAGTGAAGAAAATACCGAACTCGAAATTTTAGTAAAACACTTGGAAAACGGCAAAGTTTCTACCTTTCTGAACAACGAACTGAAAGCTGGAGATTCGGTGGAAGTACTTTCACCGATGGGACATTTTTACACCAATCATCATTCTTCAAACGAAAAAACTTATATCGGACTCGCTGCAGGAAGCGGAATTTCGCCTGTTTTATCTAATTTAAAGGAAGCACTTTACCAGGAACCGAAAAGCAAAGCGTATCTGTTTTTCAGCAACAGAAGTTTTGATGATATTATTTTCAGGGAAAAAATTGATGAATTAGCAGCAAAGTTTAACGGAAGATTAAAAATCGTTTATCTTCTTTCGAGGGAAAAACATTTTGAAGATGCACTTTTCGAGGGAAGAATTTCATCGGAAAAACTGGAGCAGATGTTTGAAAGATTCCCCGAAATTCCTGTCCGAGAAGCGGTTTATTTCATTTGCGGACCATCGGAAATGATTAAAGGAACGGCAGATTTTCTGAAAAACGCAAAAAAAGTTCCGTCGCTTCAGGTGATGTACGAATATTATGCAGCACCCGATGACGAAGAAAATGCCGAAATGAGCGACGAGTTCAAAGCCATTCCTAATATCGAAAGTATGGTTACACTGATTATTGATGATGACGAATATTCTTTCCATTTAAATTCAAAAAAGAGAAGCATTTTGGATCAAGCATTGCATGATAAACTTCCTGTTCCGTTCGCTTGTAAAGGTGGTGTTTGCTGCACTTGTAAAGCACAAATAATGGAGGGAGAGGTTTTTATGGAGAAAAACTTCGCACTTACCGATGACGAAGTAGAACGCGGTTTTGTATTGACTTGTCAATGCCACCCAACAACGAATGTGGTAATGCTGAATTATGATGTATAACCAATCCTTTAAGGATTCATATAAAAAACAAAAATTATGTCAAACTGGAAATTTGATTCCTTTATCGAAGTTGATAAAGAGCACAGAATAGAAGGTCTGAATATTTGGAATCATTATTGGCTCTGTTCCAATCGGAAGATTGAGGTGATTGATCCTTCTGAAGGAAGCAGTTATCATTTTAATGAATACACCATCAAAACTCCCGAAAAGAGCATCAGTTTTGTTGCCGGGGAATACTCCAACGGACAAATCGGGATTTATAAAAAAGATGATTTAACAGATGGAAATCTGTAATCACTTTGTCAAAGTTTTAAAATAGAAAAAAAATGGAAAGCGAAAAATTTTTAGAATACGTACAAGCCGAAAACAAAGTAGAACCGAAAGATTTGATGCCGGAAGATTACCGTAAACTCTTAGTTCGGCAGATTTCTCAGCACGCTCATTCCGAAGTGGTGGGAATGCTTCCTGAAGCCAATTGGATTACAAGAGCGCCAAGTTTACGAAGAAAAATGGCACTTCTGGCAAAAATTCAGGACGAAGCAGGACACGGATTATATCTTTACGCTGCAACAGAAACGTTAAACAACGGAGAAATTGCTGCAGACCGCGATTCTACCTACAACGATATGCTTTCCGGAAAGGCAAAATATTCCAGCATTTTCAATTATCCTACTTTGAGTTGGGCAGATATTGGTGCAATAGGTTGGCTTGTTGACGGTGCTGCGATTATGAATCAGGTAATGTTAATGGGAAATTCTTACGGTCCATATTCCAGAGCAATGGTACGAATTTGCAAAGAAGAATCTTTCCACCAAAGACAGGGTTATGAAATTCTGATGACACTTTGTCGCGGAACGAAACAGCAGAAAGAAATGGCTCAACAAGCGCTCAATCGTTTTTGGTGGGCTGCTTTGATGATGTTTGGTCCGAATGACGACGCTTCGCCAAATTCCCAAAAATCAATGAATTACCGTGTAAAAAGAGAAAGCAACGATTCTTTAAGACAAAGATTTGTAGATGTAACCGTTCCACAAGCAGAATTTCTCGGTTTGAAAATTCCCGATGAACAACTGAAATGGAATAAAGAAACACAGCATTACGATTTCGGGGAATTACCTTGGGACGAATTTATGGAAGTGCTGAAAGGAAACGGACCGTGCAACAAAAAACGCCTCGAAACCAAAAGAAAAGCACA
>CAZHFE010000075.1:0-9313 GCA_964532055.1 uncultured Kaistella sp.
TTCCGTTCTCTTTCGGGTACGGATTTCGATTTGTTTGACTTTTTTTATAATGTCTCTGATTTCCATAATTAATTTGAAAATGTGCTAATTTGCTAATTTGAAAATGAAAAAATACCATTCAAAATAATTTTCAAATTGGATTATTTTCAAATTTTCAAATTGAATTTACGGTGCTTGAACTCTCGACAGAATTTTATTCACAATTTCATCGGCAGAAATTTCTTCTGCTTCCGCTTCAAAACTCAATCCTATTCTGTGTCTTAGAACATCTTTGGCAATTTCTTTCACATCTTCGGGAATGACAAATGCACGGTTTTTCAAGAAAGCCGATGCGCGTGAAGCAATCGCTAAATTGATAGATGCTCTTGGTGATGCACCGAAACTGATGTAGTTTTTGAGTTCAGAAAGTCCGTATTTTTCAGGGAATCTCGTAGCAAAAACCATATCGAGAATGTATTTTTCTATTTTTTCGTCAAGGTAAATCTGGTTAATCAATTCTTTCGCTTCCACCACATTTTGCAGGGAAATGACCGGTTTTATTTCCGGTTGATGAGCGGTAGAAACCATTTTCATAATTTGTCTTTCGTCTTCAAACTCAGGATAATCTATTTTGCATTTCAGCATAAAACGGTCGCTTTGTGCTTCGGGAAGAAGGTAGGTTCCTTCTTGGTCAATCGGGTTTTGTGTGGCGAGAACCAAAAACGGTTTCGGAAGTGGCATTGTTTCATCACCTATGGTTACTTGCTTTTCCTGCATTGCTTCTAGAAGAGCAGACTGCACTTTTGACGGAGCACGGTTAATCTCATCTGCTAAAACGAAGTTCGCAAAAACAGGACCTTTTTTAATGGAGAAATCGTTGTCTTTGATGTTATACATCATTGTTCCCACAACATCTGCAGGAAGCAAATCTGGGGTAAACTGTATTCTGGAAAACTCGCCGTGAACAGCATCTGCCAAAGTTTTTATCGCTAAAGTTTTTGCCAATCCCGGAACGCCTTCCAAAAGAATATGACCATTCCCGAGAAGACCGATTAATAAACGATCTACCATATATTCTTGCCCGATAATTGCTTTGTTGATTTCCTGTTTTAAAAGCGAAAAAAAGTAATTCTGTTCCCTTACTTTTTCTGTTAACTGACGTATATCTTCCGCTTGATGTAGTTCTGACATATTGCTTGAAAAATTTTAAGATGTAAATTTCCGAATAAATCCGCACACTAATCAACACAATTAATGCCAATAACGCGTTAAAGTTTGTTAAATTAGAGGTTCTTAAAATAAAATCTTGAACTTGAACCGGAAAACAAACCGTACTATTTTTTATTAAAATATTTAATGAATTCAGAAGGTGATACACCTGTATTTGCTTTGAATACTGTTGCAAATTTAGAATGTGAAGAAAAACCTGTTTCTTCAGCAAGAATATTTATTTTATATTGTCTGTAAACCGGATCATTGGTTATTTTTTGTACAATATAATTAATTCTTAGGTCATTAATGTATTCGTTAAAATCTTTCCCTTTATGTTTTTTGATGATGTAGGAAAGATATTTGGTGTTGGCTTCTATTTCAACCGCTACATAAGATAGAGAAACTTTCCTTTCGAGATAAAGTTGTTTCTTTTCAAAATTATGGAGTTTTTCCAAAAGTTTTTCTTCTGCTTCAGGAGGCATCAATGTGATTTTTTCTTCCTTATCTTGCTGAGACTCGGTTTGCTGTATTGGTAAAACCCTTTCAGGATTGTCTTGTTTTGCTTTTAGCTGTTCTAAAACACTTTCAATTTTCTGTATCTGCTTTTGTTTTTTCTTTTTGTAATGTAGAAAATAGGATATTCCGAAAATAATTAGAACTAGACTTAGCAAACTGTAAATGATGGTTTGTTTACTAATACTGTTCAAGTATTGTTCTTCTTGTTTAGAGATGGTATTACTTAAAACTTTTCTGTCAATTTTGGAAATGCTGTCGTTCAAAGCAGTGTATAAATTAAAATATTTTTTAGATTCTTCTGTTTTATGCAATTCCAAATAAGATTTGGATAGCGTTTCAAAAAGGTCTTTTCGTAATTGCGGAAAACTTGCTTTTTTCTCTAAAGCAATCCCTAATTCTGCATATTTTATTGCTTTATCATATTCTTTGCGATCGATGTAAAAGTAGCCCAACTCACTTAATAGTACCACTCTTTCTACCAAAGGCACAGGTTTTGTTTCGTGGATTTTAAGAGCTTTCAGATAATAATCACCTGCTTCTTTCTGATTTCCTGCTTTCAGATATTCATTAGCCATGATAATGTAAGAATACGCAATCAGACTGTATTTCTTAGAAATGTAATTATCATCGTCTTCATTTATTTTTTCAGCCTCGGCTATACTTTTGTTTATACTGGTAAAAGCAGAATCCCGAGGAGCACCACTTTTTATTAAATGACCGGCAAGATTACCGTAGATTACACCTAATGCGTGTTGCTTCGCGTTGCCAGGATTAATTTTTTCGGCATATTGCAGTGCCATACTGTATTCATCAGTTCCTTTTTTTAACAATCCTAATTCTGAATAAGCACAACCTTTAAGCCGATGAATATGAGATATTTTTTCATAATCTTTTATATCCTCACCTGATTTAATAAACTCTTCATCAAGGTTTATCACTTTGTTGTAATCTGAGCTGTTGAAATAAATGATGGCTAAAGTATGTCCTACTCTTGCTATACCAGATTTGTATCCGATAACCTTGCAGTTTTTATTTATCTCATTTAATATAGGAATTGCTTTTTCAGGATTGGCTGAAGTTACATAATGAAGTGCCTGTTCAAACTGCTTATCAATTGTTTCTTTGGTAATCGTTTGTTGAGCACCCAATAATATACTGCAATATAACATCAACAAAAGACAAATCCTGCTTAAAACAGATATATTTTCTTTTTTAGGGGTGTACATGTCTTGGTGTGTTTTTAGAAAAAATATTTTATTTAAAGGTAAAATTACCCGAAAATTTTATCAACTACTAAGTTAAGGAAACAAATGGAACAATCAAAAATTTAGAATGTTAAATTAATCATAGTTCGAGATAAAATTTGTTAAATCGCAAAGATAAACATAAGTTTCTTTTCTTTTTCCAAATGAATTTCCATTGAAGTGAAAATCATATTCGTTTTTACAATCATCTGATTTCCAGAAGTTAAAAAATACAAACATTTTTAAATTACGGAAAACAGATAGCATAGTGCTTTTATTTATACCTCATATATGATAGTTTTGCATATCATTTTTTGTAGAGTAGTTACGGCTATTTTTAAAAATTAATTGAGCAGAAAAGTTTAACATTTAATAAAAAAATCTAAAATACAAAGAATTATGAAAAAGAATATACTTGTTGGCAAAGCAAAAAATTTTTTAACCATCGGTTGTATTGCTGCAATATCTTTAGTAAAAGCACAAACTGTAATATATCAACAAAATTTTGATGGTAACAATGGTACTTTTACCAATACAATCGTATCTCAAACCACGGCGGTTAACGGTTGGTTGGCAAGTTCTACTGCTGCTCAGTATGCAAGTGTTTACAGACATTTATGGAATTTCTCAAACGTAACAAGCGGAGGAAATTCAGATGTAATGCCGATTTCCGGAAGATCTTTGGGAATGGGATTTTATAACGGAAATGACCCGTTTACTGCTAATCAGTATTTCGCCACTTATGCAGGTACACCGCCTACAGATCAGACTTTTTATACAACAAGATGGGCACACGTAGGAATTTCAACAGTAGGATATGAAAACATTACTGTAGAGTTCAAATGGAGATGTACAGGTGAAGTTTTTAACAATGTGATTTACGATTACGGAACCGTAAATACCTCTATTGACGGCGGTACTACATGGTTGATGGATCAAACCGGAGGACAAGGAGGAACGACAGATAAACAGGGTACTTTCAGCGGAGGACTTTATTTCGGTAATGCGGGAGTACAAACTGCAACCCTCACTCTTCCTTCCAGCAGAAATAATCAGTCAAATTTCAGATTGGCTTTCAGAATGGTAGTTGATGAAGGATACGGAACAGGAGGCGGATTCATCATTGATGACATCATCGTGCGAGGTACACCTATTACAATGGCAACAGCAGATGTAAATGATTCTAAAATAGACGTTTACAAAGACGGAAATGATTTTGTAGTGAAATCTTCTTCTGCAGTAATCAAGCAGATAGAACTATATGATGCAAGCGGAAAGCTGGTGAGAAATTCCGCCTCCGGAAGCAAAGAAGTTCGTATAGGAGCAGATGCTTTGAGCAGCGGAATGTATATTCTGAAAGCACGTTTGGAAAACGGCGAAGAGCTGACCAAAAAACTCAGAAAATAATCTGAAATTTTAAAGAAAGAATCCGGAAAACTATTTTCGGGTTCTATTTCTTAACTTATTTAAGGATATGCCGCATGTAAAAGTGCATATCCTTGTTTTCACACGCATTTGAAAAAAATCATGAAGAAAAAAATATTGTATTTACAGTGTAAAACCATTTTTACGGTTTTCTGCATGTTGTTTTCCGTATGGAATTGGGGACAAATTAGTAATTCCAAAGTTCTCTCTCAATCTTACGATAATTCTGTACGAGGACTTAAAGCGGTTGAGCAAAACCCTCTCGAAATGATGAAAGGGAAAAGAGAAGAGGTATCAAAAAGAGATGCTTTCTCCAAACATTTTAAAAATGCAGACGGTTCTTATACTGCTGTAATAGGAGCAGGACCAATACATTATCAGAAGAATGGAAAAGGTGCGTACGAAGATATTGATACCGAAATCACCAGAAATGCAGATCCGGCTTTTTCATATGCCAATACTGCCAATCTCTTTGAATCTTATTTTGGAAATACCTCACACAAAGGAGTAAAAAATAAAACCGCCGAAGGCGAAATCCGTGAGTTTCTCAATACCAAAATGTATTGGGAAGTTAATAATCAGGAAATAGGGACAATAGACGGTAAAGATGTTTCTATTACGGTGAAGAATGACAAAGCATATTACCATAATTTATACGGAAATATTTCGGCAGAGTTTATAGTAAAAACAGGTCAAAGAAAATTAAACTACATTATTCCCGATAACCAAAGCTTAGGAGCCATTCCAAACGGAGCAAATTATTTGGTTTTTACTGAGAATATAAAATTACCCCGTAATTTTAAAATTATTGACGGATATAAGCAATACGATAAACTAAAAAAAGAATACAAAACCATTCCGGGAATTTTTATCGTTGATAATAATGATAATGTTATTTACAATTACTCTGCACCTGCGATTGTTGAAAATTACAGTTCTGATGTAATGAGACTTCCTTCACAGATGATGCCGGAAATTAGTTTTAAGAAAAAGCGTGATTTTGTTACTCTCTATACTAAAGTAAAAGCAGATTGGATTGCAGACCATGCAAGAACGTTCCCTATCGCAATAGACCCAACTGCAACGGCTTATCCCTTTACTACAAATTATTCTTCTGGGCAAACTTATAGTTCTGGTGGTGGTAGTGGCGATATCGCATGTGGTTATTCTGGAGGATGGTATAGAGGTTGGGCTACGTTTAATCTTGGTAACACCTCTTTTTCTAATGTTACTGCTGCAACCATGTCTCTATACATTGGAAACAAAGGTGGAACAATGGGAACTGGTACTACCAACATTAATATTGGACATACAAGTTTTGACCTTTCAAGATTGGTTTGGTTAAATAACTATACTAATATTTATAATGCCATTACAGCGACAAACAATGCAGGAGGAGCGTATAATTTTATGCCAGATCAAAGCACAGGGACATGGGCTCATGTAAATTTAAAACCTAACACAAATACTATGGCTTTGGACGAAATTGAAAGGAAGTCAGGTAATGATATGGCTTTTTTTCCCGTAAGCTTTAGTCCATCTTGGGGTACAGGATCTACCACTCGATTTTATGTGATTGCAGGTTATAGTTCAACCAACAAACCTTATTTAACTGTAACTTATACAGAAGTTGATAAATATAAACATGCTGCTTACCAATACGCAAATGCAGGAGCAATTGGAGATGTAGGATATATTCAAATAGGGAACGTAAATATTGGAAGCATTAATAACACAACTGCTATTACCAATTATGCTGCAAATGCTTCCACGATATATAGAAATACTCCGACAGGGTATAACAAATACAATTTGAGCACGAATGTTGACCCAGGAAGCTCCTATGCTTTAAATGTTACTTACAGGGATTTAGGCTCTCCTTTTAACAGCGGTAAGATAGCCGTTTGGGTTGACTGGAATGAAGATGGAGACTTTGATGATGATAATGAATACATTGGCATTTCTGCTAACACTACTTCAGGAAATCAAGTAAGGAATTTTACAGTAAATGTTCCTTCAGAAACTTCAGCAGGAACAAAGAGACTAAGAATACGTTCTTTTTTTAATGATGATATAGTTACATCTTCTAGCTATGATGCAATCTTTGAATATGGAGAAACAGAAGACTATAACCTCATTGTTACTGCCGTTACTAATCCTACTCTAACTGTTTCCGAAGCCTATACAGGAGCTACTTATGCAAATGGTTCTCATACAATAGCCAATAATACCAACGTAACCGCAACATCGGGAACAAGAGCGGGTTATGTGGTTACCGGCTGGACAGGAACAGGAAGTGTACCTGCAACCGGAACAGGTGATACGGCAAACTTTACCATTACAGCAAACTCAACGATTAATTGGCAGTGGGAGCAAACAGAGACCCCTAAAAACATTTTGTTTTACAACTACGGCGGTACAGAGCAACTGGTATTCAACAATAGCAGAATAGAAACTGCAACTCCTGTTTTCAGAATGAGCCATGATTCTTATAATGCAACAGATTATCAGGTAGAAATCAATACAGCAAATGACTTTACAGGCACAAGCTGGACACAGACTTTTTCGGGAACTTATGCTATCAATACTCAAGCAAATTTTACATTCAATAACAATTTTACGCCAACCAATAATACCACCTATTATGTAAGAGCAAGAGTAAGAGGTGCAGCAAACGTTTGGAGTACTTGGTCAACCGAAACCTACAGTTTTACCTATCAAAACCCGAAAGACGTTCCGGGTTGGTTTCAGACTACACAGGCACAATTTCAAACCGATACTTTAAGCGGAACGAATACAGACGGCAATAATGACGTGGTTGAGGGAGCAGGAGGTAATTTGGTTACCAATGGAGATTTTTCCAACGGAACAACGGGATGGACAGTTACCAAATCATATAATGCGGCTACAGCAGCAGTAGTAAATGCCGGAGATTCCAATTGTCCTACTTGTACACCGACTCCATACAAATATTTTAAAATGGGGTATCCATGGGCGACTAATGGTGTTTTGACAAGTGATAATATTATTATTGCACAATCAATCGATTTGACTAATATAAATGAAGTTAAATTTGATGTTGGAAGATTCCGTTCTTTGGGGGGGATAGGAACTGCTACAAACTCCTCCATGTTTTTTAAAATTGGAGGAGCGCTTAGTAATGAAACAGGAACAACTCTTCACACAACCAATTTAAATGCTAACGGAAATTTCTATGATGGTATTATTACAGTTGATACATCAGGTTATACAGGAGTTCAGATAATCAAGTTTGTTGTTAAAACAGTAGGAACTTGGGATAGTAATACAACTGCATTTTATTATATAACAAATGTAAAAGCAGAAGTTCCACCATCCGGCACCATTACTTCCACGCCAATTCATTTTGCGTCTGTTCAGGATGCCGTTAGTTACAAAGAACTCAAATGGAACCAAACTCTTGGCGACGGAGACTTGACGCTCAAAATACAGGGTTCAGCTACTGCTAATGGAACTTATACGGACATTACGGGATATACCGCTATTTCCCAAACCGGAGCAGGAGAGAAAACACATGATATCAGTGCAATTAATGCTGTTACTTATCCGCACCTTCGTTTGGTTGGCACACTGAATGGGGCCTCTGTAAAACTTCATGATTGGGCAGTAGAATTTGAAAAAGAAATAGAAACAGACTGTGCTTCCACTACCAAATGGACAACTCTCGGCTGGACAAGAAACGTACCGGACGGAACAGGTGTGAAAAAGAAAATCGTTTTTGAAGCAGATTACGATTCATCTTCCAACCCAAGTAATGGTGGAATATTGGTAGGTTGTTCGGTAGAAGTGAAAAGCCCAGCAAAAGTTACACTGGCAAGTAATCATAGCTTGACTTTAAACAACGAAATTGAGGTTGAAAACGGAGCATCTTTCACGCTTCTTAGCGATGCCAATCTTATCCAAATCAACGACGAAGTCGTAAATACGGGAAATATTTTGGCGAAACGCGATCTTAACTTACACAACAGGCAACAATATAATTATCTGATTTCGCCGACAGAAGATACCAACCTGAAAGATATTTATAAAGACGCTTCGGGAAATGCTGTTCCCGTACCTTTTGTTTTGTATCACAACGAAGCCGACAATAAGTTCTATAATTCCAGCGGTGCGTATATTAAAGGAAGATCATTGGCGGTGAAAGAACCAACCACAGCATCATATGCTCCGGTTACAATGACAACGCAGTTTACAGGGAAACCTGCGAATGGAGCATTTACTTATACTTTGGTGAATACCAGTACTGAAGACCCAAAACGCGGTTTCAATTTGATAGGCAATCCTTATCCGTCAAATATCGATTTAGATAAATTCTATACCTTGAACAGCAGTTCAGTAAATTTAAGCTCAACGTTCTATTTGTGGGACAATGCTGCCAATACGCAAACTTCACAAATGGGTAATACCTATGGCGGACAAGCGTATGCAACATTTAACGCAGCAACTCCACCGGGAAGCGGAACCGGCACAAAAGCAACCGGAGATTCAGGAACTGCCGGAATAAAAGTACCGACCAAAATTGTAAAAGTAGGACAAGGTTTCATGGCTAAAGTCAACAATGTATCATCAATAAGCGTTACATTCAACAACAGCATTCGCTCTGCGGAAAACGGAGAGGGCTTCTTTGGAAGATCCAATGAAACACCAGTTGACCGTTATTGGCTAAATCTTATTTCGTCTGCTAATATAGCATCAAATATCGCAGTGGTATATTTTGATGGAGGAGTAGATGGCTTTACCCAAGATGATTCCCGAGCAATGGGAGGTTCAGATGCGGTATATAGTTTGGTTGATGGTGAAAAACTGTCTATCAACGGAAAAAATAGTTTTACCGATACCGATATTGTACCATTGGGAACAACACATTTCGAAATGGGCAATTATACGATTGCTTTGGA
>CAZHFE010000076.1:0-9230 GCA_964532055.1 uncultured Kaistella sp.
TTCGTGTTGCAAGAGAACATATTTTAGCCGGAGATTTTTATGAGTGGAAAGATTCTGTTGTTCCGGTTTTGAAACAGAGATTATAATCAGGGATTAGGATTAGGAATTAGTTTAAAAATAAACAAAACCTAAAACCTAAAATCTAAAACCTAAAAAAAATGGGAATCATCGACCAATATATCATCAAAAAATACCTCGGAACTTTCGGGTTTATGTTGGGTTTGTTGACGATTATTGTTTTGGTGATTGATGTACAGGCAAAAGCTCCGAGAATCGAGAGCAACGGTTTTACGGTCGGTGAATTTCTGGTGAATTTTTATCCGTTTTGGATTATCAATCTCATCATTACTTTCATGTCGATTTTGGTTTTTATTTCCGTGATTTTCTTTACTTCCAGAATTGCCAATAATACGGAAATCGTTGCCATTATCAGTAGTGGTGCGAGTTTTCACCGTTTTGCAAAACCTTATTTACTGACTTCGGGATTTGTTGCAATCGTGGCGCTCATCTTAAATCATTTTGCTTTGCCTCTTGCAAATATCAAAAAAAACGAACTTGAACCTTATACATACAGTGCAGTAAACAGAGATGAATTTACCGGAAATGCAGAAGTTTCCACACAGCTTTCCAAAACGGAATATATTTTCATCAAGAGTTATAACAAAAAGGAAAAACGCGGTTCGGGATTTATTTACCAAAAATTCGACAAAAACCGGAAACTTGTTTATCAGCTCAATGCAAGTGATTTTTATTGGGAAGCGCAAAAGAAATATTTTGTGCTGAATAATTATCTGGAAAAAACCATTAATAAAGACGACACCGAAAAATTAGGAAACGGCAGTTCTATGAAAAAAAGTTTCGGTGCACCTCCGGAAGAACTTTTCCCCGATGTTTTGCTCGGTCAGAATAAAACCACTCCCGAACTTATCAAATTCATCGATAGAGAAAGGGAAAAAGGAAACGCCAATCTGAACAGTTACCTAAACGAATTGCATCAAAGAACTTCAATGCCGGTTTCTGTGGTGATTCTCACTTTTTTAGGATTGTCTTTGTCATCGCAGAAAAAACGTGGCGGATTGGGTTTGAATCTTGCATTGGGAATTGCATTGGCATTTGTATTCGTATTTTCTTTTGAAGTTTTAAAAGTAGTTTCTACTAATAAAACACTTCCGCCTCTTCTCTCAATGTGGCTTCCAAATATTATTTTTGCTCCGGTTGCACTTTTTCTCTATTTCAAAAGAGCGAATCAATAAAGCATCTCGATTTCTTTGTGATAAAATTTTTGCAGACCGTCGTTTTCCAACTTTATCCAAAGAAAGCAGTTTTCATCTACGTTTTTTATTATGCCATTTTGTCTTATTCCCGAAATTTCAAAAACCGAAATCAGATTTTTGCAGAACAGATGTTCGTTGATGTTTTCCAGAATTTCTTTTGCGGAGGTTTCTTTGATAATTTCGTGCGAAAAAAAATCATGTAACTGAGCTGCAAATTCATCAATCGGAAAAACCAATCCCGTTTGTGTGATTAATGAGCCTGCTTTCGGAAGATGGCTAAAATTTTCCTGCAAAACATTAATCCCGATTCCGGTGATGAAATAAGATTTTCCGTTTACCTGTCTTTTTTCGGTTAAGATGCCTGCAATTTTTTTACTGCCGATGATTAAATCATTGGGATATTTGATTTTCACATCTGTTTTTGTCAGATTGGCAATAAAACTCCGGAAAATTACAGCGGTATGAAAATTGAATAAACTCTCACTCACTGGAATTTTTTCCGAAGGAATCGCAAAAGAGTAGGCAATATTCAGGTCTTTTTCCTGAAGCCAAGAATTACCATATTGTCCTTTTCCTTTAGTTTGATGAAAGGTGTATAGTGCCAGAATTTCTGATTCGGGATAAAGTAAAAATGCTTCAATTTCGTCATTCGTAGAAGTGCATTCTTTCAGGTAAAAAGCGGGCGTCATTTTGAGAAAACTTTTGCGTTAGAAACGGTAAATTTGAGGCAATTTTAATAAAAAAACAATAAATTTGCAGATTATACAATATTTTTAATGAGTAAAACTACAGAAAAGCAACTTCTGGTCGATAAAATCATCGACGCAATACAAGACACAAAAGGTGAAGACATATTGGTTCTCGACCTTTCAAAAATAGAAAATTCCGTAGCGGAAACATTTATTATTTGCAGCGGAAACTCCAATACACAGGTTTCTGCTATTGCAGGAAATATCGAAAAAAAAGTACGAAACGAATTGCATGACCGACCATGGCATGTTGAAGGAACAGAAAATGCAATGTGGGTACTTTTAGATTACGTTTCCGTTGTAGTGCATGTTTTTCAAAGACAAATTCGCGATTATTATGAAATCGAGGAGCTTTGGGGCGATGCGAAAATTACTAAAATAGAAAATTAACAATTTGATATTTGACGGAATTTACTTTTCGTCAAAATTTTTATAAAAGAATATATGAACAACAATAAAGGATTCAACTGGTTTTTCCCCATTGCTATTGTAGCGGTGCTTTTTATATTTTTCGGGCAAGATTTGCTGGAGCAGGGAAATACAAAACCAATCAATGACGACAACTTCTTCAAACTGATGAAAGAAGGAAAAATACAAGATGTAATTGTATATACCGATACCAAAGATGCAGATGTTTTTCTTACGAAAACCGCCCAAAACGAATTAATCAAAACTCAGGAAAAATCATCCCCTTTTTCGGCTGTAAATCTAAAACCAAAACCGAATTTCATTCTCAAATTTGGAGATTTGCAATATTTCCAAACTAAATTCGACTTATTTAAAAAAGAAAATCCAACGACCAATACTCAAATCGTGTTTGATGAAAGAGGTTCAGAAACACGTGGATTTATTATTCAGATTGTAATGTGGTTTGGCTTGTTTTTCCTTTTATACATGGTTTTTTTCCGCAAAATGATGGGAGGCGGCGGCGGTCCTGGTGGACAGATTTTCTCTATTGGAAAATCCCGTGCAAAACTTTTTGATGAGAAAGATAAAATTCAGGTAACCTTCAAAGATGTTGCAGGATTAGAAGGCGCGAAAGAAGAAGTACAAGAAGTAGTTGATTTCCTTAAAAATTCCGAAAAATATACAAAACTCGGCGGTAAAATTCCGAAAGGCGTTCTTTTGGTAGGTCCTCCCGGAACAGGAAAAACTTTATTGGCAAAAGCTGTTGCAGGTGAAGCAAAGGTTCCTTTCTTTTCGCTTTCTGGTTCAGATTTTGTGGAAATGTTTGTAGGAGTAGGTGCTTCAAGAGTTCGCGATTTGTTTGCACAAGCAAAAGCAAAATCTCCTGCCATTATCTTCATTGATGAAATTGATGCGATAGGAAGAGCAAGAGGTGGAAAAAACTTTACCGGAGGAAATGATGAAAGAGAAAATACGCTGAATCAACTTCTTACGGAAATGGATGGTTTCGGCACAGATACCAATGTTATTGTAATGGCTGCAACAAACAGAGCCGATATTTTAGACAAAGCATTGATGAGAGCCGGAAGATTTGACCGTTCCATTTATGTAGATTTACCAGAACTCCACGAAAGAAAGCAAATCTTTGATGTCCATTTAAAAAAAATAAAACTCGACCCAAATATCGACAGAGAATTTCTCGCAAAACAAACTCCAGGATTTAGCGGTGCAGATATTGCGAACGTATGCAACGAAGCAGCACTGATTGCAGCAAGAAACGAACACGAAACCGTAAACAAGCAGGATTTCCTGGATGCAGTTGATAGAATTATCGGTGGACTCGAAAAGAAAAATAAGGCAATAAAACCTTCGGAGAAAAAGCGTGTTGCTTATCACGAAGCAGGACACGCAACAATTTCTTGGTTGGTAGAACACGCCGCTCCACTCTTGAAGGTTACCATTGTTCCAAGAGGACGTTCACTCGGTGCAGCGTGGTATCTTCCGGAAGAAAGACAACTTACCACAACCGAACAAATGTATGATGAGCTTTGTGCAACATTAGGAGGAAGAGCCGCCGAACAGACCATTTTCGGAAATATCTCAACCGGAGCGCTTTCTGATTTGGAAAGAGTTACAAAACAAGCACAAGCAATGGTTACCATTTATGGCTTGAATGATAAGATAGGAAACATTTCTTACTACGACAGTTCCGGACAATCAGAATATAGTTTCGGGAAACCTTATTCCGAAGAAACTGCAAAAATGATTGATAAAGAAATTTCTACAATTATAGAAACGCAGTATCAAAGAGCATTGCATATTTTGGCGACCAATAAGGATAAACTCGATGCTCTTGCAAGCAAACTTTTGGAAAAAGAGGTGATTTTTCGGGAAGATTTGGAAGAAATTTTCGGGAAAAGAGCATGGGATCCTGAATTGACAGAACACCCGGTTTCCAACACTCATCAAGAGGAAAATCCAGACTCTGAGCCCTTGAAAGAAGAAACAGAAACCAATATTGAAAATTAAAAATCAACCGGATAATTTCTATATTAATGAAGAATTATCCGGTTTTTTACTTTAAATAGGGTATTTTAACAAATATTTTCTATTTTTGTATCACATTCCCATAAACTGCAGAAGTTGAGCTTATTTAAAAAAATAGTCGGTAAAATTCTGAATCAACCCGAAGAGGAGGAAAACCAGAACGTGATAAAACTCGGCGACCAGCTGAAAAATGCTGATCTCGATTATAAATTTGCGCAACTTTTCACACATTCCGGCGGCTTTTTTAATTATTGTGCAGATGAAGCAGAAGCTCTGCAAGCGCTGAATCAAATCCTGAAAATAGAAGAAATAAAATCGGTTTTTTGTTGGGACCAGGATTTGAAAAACTTTCTCGACGTGGTGAAAGTTGCTTATACAACTGAACTCGAACCCTTCAATGATTGCGCATTCATCACCTGCGAATACCTAATTGCTTATGACGGTAGAATTATGCTTTCTCACAACAATATCCTGCATTATCACTCGTCTCGGCTTCCTGAAAAAATCATCATCATGGCAACTGTTTCGCAGATTGTTAATAATCTTACCGATGCAATGGCAAAAATAAAACGCAACGGGAACATCAAAAATCTCACTTCAATCAGTGGGAGTAATTCTAAACTAGATACTCCGAATAAAGATAATACCAAACTTTTTTTACTTTTACTCGAAGATTAGAGAATTACGAATTACAAAACTTCAAACTTTAAACTTTAAACTTCAACCCTTTTGGATAAAAATTTAATTCAACGATTGTTCGGAGGTGTAATTTACGGATTGCTCGTAGTTCTCTGCACCACATCTCTCGGCTCACATTTAATCAATAAAATATCGCCCAATCTTGTTCAGCAGCAAAATCTTTATTACGGATTAATTACGCTTTTCCTTTTCACAGCGGCTTGGGAATGTATGAAAATGATGAAATTTGATGCGAAAAGTTGGGAGAAATGGGTTTTGTTTCCGGTGATTGTGCTGGTTTTTTACCGTTTTTCAAAAAGATATTTTCAACATGGTTTTTATTTCAATTTCAATTTTTCGGAAATTCTGGCATTATCACTGATTTTGATTGCAGTCATTACCTTGTTTCGCTTTTCCAAAGAGCTGTATTATGACAACGGAAAACTCATTTTCACGGTAATTTATACAGCACTTCCTTTCGGTTTCGCTTTGGGACTGCCGAAATTTTCTTCTGCGGAAAATACTTTTACTTTAGAAGTTTTCTTCCTTTTCGTTCTGATTTGGAGCAGTGATACTTTTGCATATTTTGCAGGGCGATTATTCGGAAAACACAAAATGGCACCGAAAATTTCGCCTAAAAAAACGTGGGAAGGATTTGCAGGAGGAGTTATTTTAACACTGATTTTATCTTTTTTCATTGAGAAATTCCATGCTGATTTGCGTGGAAACTGGATTATTGTCGGTTTTTTAGTTTCCGTTTTTGCTCCACTTGGTGATTTGGTAGAAAGTCAGCTGAAAAGAACTTTCGGGGTGAAAGATTCTGGAAATATTATTCCGGGACACGGCGGGATTTTAGACCGTTTAGATAGTTTTATCATTTGTGTTCCTGTTGTATATTTGTACTTTATTTTAGAAAAATTAATTTAAAAACGTAAATTTGTCTTTTTGTGACGGCGCTTTTTTGTAATTTGAAAAGCGAAAACACAAAACATATCCCACACAAAAATTGTAAAATGAAACTACATAAAGAAAGTAAAGGAACCATTATTGTTGCAAGTATTGTTTTTATCATTGCTGCATTTTTTTCGATTGAGTTTTTGAAAGTGTGGTCGCTTCTTATCCTGATTCCTTTGCTGGTGATTTATGGATTGGTTTTCTGGTTTTTCCGTGTTCCAAACCGTGATATTCTGGAACATGAAGAAAACATCATCGCTCCTGTTGACGGAAAAGTGGTGATGATAAAAGAAGTCGTAGAAGATGAATTGCTGAAAGAGAAAGCGATTCAGATTTCTATTTTTATGTCGCCGCTCAATGTGCATATTTGCAGGTATCCCGTTACAGGAAAGGTGATTTATAAAAAATATCACCCCGGAAAATATCTCGTTGCATGGCACGAAAAATCATCTACTGAAAACGAAAGAACTACAATCGCCGTAGAAAGTTTAATGAATCAAAAAGTGGTTTTCCGCCAGATTGCAGGTTATGTTGCGAGAAGAATTGTTTTTTATTGTAATGAAGGCGATGATACAAAAGCAGGTCATGAATTTGGGTTTATAAAATTCGGTTCCCGAATGGATATTTTTCTTCCTTTAGATACCGAGATCACTTGTAAAATCGGCGACAAAACAACAGGCGGAATTGATGTGATTGCAAAACTGAAAGCATAATATTTTTTCGTTCTTTTGTGAATTTGGAGGATAATCGGGTTAACTAATTAAAAAAATGAAAATATCAATTATTATTAATCATTTATAAAATGACCTCCATTGTAATTAACATCGGCAACACCAATATTCGTTTCGGGCTTTTCAATAAAGAAAATTGCGATATTTCATGGATTCTCAACACCAAACCATACCGAACAAGTGATGAGCTGCAAATGCAGTTTATCATGATGTATCAAACTCATAAAATAGATGCCGAAAAAATCGAAAAAATCATTATAGGTTCGGTTGTTCCGCAATTAACAAAAGTGGTGAGTGCAGCCGTAAAAAAAATACACGGCAAAAATCCGGTCATTGTCGATAGAAATACAATCTCTGAAGTCCAGCCGAAATCTAAACAAATGGGAACTGATATTTACGCCAATCTGGTTGCAGCTCATGAACTTTATCCCGAAAAAAAGAAAATTATTTTCGATTTCGGAACGGCACTTACCGCAAGCTGCGTCGATGAAAACGGCGAAACTTTGGGCGTCATCATTGCACCTGGAATTGTTACTTCATTAAATTCTTTAATTCACGATACCGCACAATTACCAGAAATAGAATTGGTAAAGCCCAAATCTGTTCTCGGTTTAGATACTGTTTCATGTATGCAAAGCGGAATGGTTTACGGTTTTCTCGGTATGGTAGAAGGTTTTGTTGACAGGATTAATGACGAGGTTCACGATGATTGTTTCGTCATTGCAACCGGCGGAGTTTCCCACGTTTATAAACCCTTAACCGAAAAAATACACATTACAGACCGGCTTCATACGTTGAAAGGATTGTATTTTTTGGGAAGAGATTTATAGAATATTAACTATCTTTTATTTCTGAAAAACTCCTTTACCAAAATCGAACAATCATTTTCTAAAACTCCGGTTACGATTTCCGATTTCGGGTGAAGCTGAAGGTTTTTATTGATAAAGCCCCGTTTTTCATCTCTTGCGCCAATCACTATTTTTGAAATCTGCGACCAATTCAACGCACCGCTGCACATAACGCACGGTTCAAGTGTAACATACATCGTGCAGTTCTGCAAATATTTCCCGCCCAGAAAATTAGCGGCGGAAGTAATTGCCTGCATTTCTGCGTGTGCTGTAACATCGTTCAGCGTTTCGGTCAAGTTGTGTGCTTTTGCAATAATTCTGTTTCCGGAAACAATGATGCAGCCAATCGGGACTTCATCTTTTTCGAGGGCGGATTCAGCTTCCTGCAAAGCAATTTTCATAAAATATTCGTCGGTAAACATTGAAATTGATTATAAATTAAACAGAAAATTTTACTCAAAATTCATCGCCAAAGGAAGCCGGAATCTGTAACGAACTGCCATTCCGTTGATGAATGCAGGGTCAAATTTTTCCGGTAAAAGATACATGGCGATTTCCGCTTGTCGGTTAAAAGTGAAATTTTCGCCTTCAGCGTGAACAGAACTTATGCTTCCGTCTCTTTCTACTACAAATGCGATACTTGTTTCCAGCGGTTTTCCGTTGCCCAAAACTGCTTCGGTGTAAAACAGATCTGCAACCTGCCCGCGAAGATTTTCAAAACCACCGGGATAATTGGCTTCTTTGCTCAGCTCAGATTTTTGGGAGCTTTCTTTTTCCTGACGAGATGCGCTCTGAAAACCGAAATGGCTCAAATCTTCTCTGTTTTTCGTTTTAATCAACGCACCGATTAAAGCTGTATTTTGTATACTGTCTATTTTCTGTATAAACTCGTTGAAATCTTCTTTGATTTTCAGTTTTTCGGTACTGTTGTTTTCGGATTCAAACTTCTTTCGAAATTCATTATTGAGCATAAATCGTTGATAATCAAAATAATTTTTGACCCTTTTGAATTCTTCATTTTGCTGCGCAAACAGAAAATTAGTTATGGTGAGGAAAACTATTAATAAAAATATGCGGCTCATTTTTCATCGGTTAAGTGGAGTAAATGTAAGGAAATTTTTTGATGACTGAAACAACGCCGATTTTTTATTATATTTGTCAATATGGCAACGAAAGCACTTTTCAATACGGTAGTCAATTGGTTTATAAAACAAAGAATCGACCAGATTCAGAATTTTATGGAGCGTCCTGTTGAAACGCAGCACGGCGTTTTATTTTCTCAACTTTATTATGCGGAAAATACTGACTACGGAAAAATCCATGGGTTCAGTTCCGTGTCCAGTTATGAAGATTTCCGCAGAAATGTGCCCATTGTAACCTATGAAGATTTTGAACCTTATATCGAAAAAGCAAGACAAGGACAGCGAGATGTTTTTTGGCCGGGATTTGTAAAACAGTTTGCAAAATCTTCCGGAACGACTAATGCCAAAAGCAAATTCATACCGATTACCGATGAAAGCTTAGAACTTTGTCACCTGAAAG
>CAZHFE010000077.1:0-9087 GCA_964532055.1 uncultured Kaistella sp.
TAAATTATCATTTATTGAATTGTTTTTTTTATCTTAAAATCTCGAGAAAATTTTTACTTTTAATAATAAATACCCAATGAGTTATGAAAAAACCAATTAAAATCCTCAAAAAACCCAAAACTTGCGAAAAATGCGGAGGTAAAGTCGTGAAAATCCTTTACGGCGAACCAACTTTAGAATCGTTTAAATTAATCGAAGAAAAGAAAATGATTTTAGGCGGTTGCAATATAGTATTAGGAGAGAGTCCGGATTGGGAATGTATAAAGTGTCATCTGCAGTTTAGAAAAATCAGCGAACCCAAAACACTGTGAGAAGTCATTGAGTTAAACAACTTTTCACACTATTTCTTTTCATAAAATCACCCGGAAAAACAACGTGACAAAAATCATTTCAAAATAAAAGATAAAAATGTCCTTTATTAAAATTGTTGCCGTACATTTGTTGAAGAAAAAGAGAAGAATAGGAGAGAATAACAGTAAAACAATCAGAAAAAATGAAAATTCAAATTAAATATCCGCTTGTTTTCGGCTTGTTTTGTTTTTGGTTCGGAGTGGTTTTGAGCATCAGTTTTCTGGAAACTCCGCTTAAGTTTTTTGTTCCGGGCATTACGCTTCCCGTTGCATTGGAGCTGGGAAAAATCATGTTCGGCGTTTCTACCAATATTCAGTTGGGAATTATGATGATTATCTTCCTGAATTTAGTTTTGGTAAGAAAGGAACTTACAAAACCCGTCGTGATAACCGCTGCAGTTCTCGCAGTGATTCTGCTGCTCGAAAAATTTTTGCTGCTGCCTGTTTTAGATTCCAGAGCAGATTTACTGGCGGCAGGAAAACCGGTTCCGCCAAGTGAGCTGCACAATTATTTCATCTATGCAGAAGTAGCGAAACTCGTTTTGATATTGACCGGAATTATTCTTCTCCTCAAAAAACAAAATAAATAAAACATATTCTATCATGAAAAAATATATCATAAGCTGCTGTGTTTTGCTTGCAAGTTTCGGCAATGCGCAGATTCCGGAAGGAGTTAGATTTATTGCGGGACAAATCGGTTATACTTCCGTAAAAGACAATGCCGCCGATTCTGAAACAGAATCATTCAGAATTTTACCGACTGCAGGTTATTTTTTCGCTCCGAATTGGGCAGTTGCAGCAAGTTTGGGCTACAAAAGCGACGTTTCAAAATCAGAAAGCAGCATTGCGGCATCATTGAAAAATACTAAAGATGTTTCTTCCGCTTTTGTGATGATTCCCTCACTGCGCAAATTCTGGGTTTTAGATGAAAAATTCAGTTTATATATGCAGCTGGATTTCCCTTTAGAATTCGGTAAAATTAGAAATGAAACAACCATTGTTACCACCGGAAATCCAACAGTTTCATCGGTATCGGAAAACGATTATTTTGCTTACGGAATCAGCTTAAAACCCGGTATTGATTTCGCCCTGAATAAACGCTGGAGAATTTTCTCTACCGTAGGTGAACTCGGTTTTTCGTCAAATAAAAAGGAAAACAGCAAAGGAGCAAAAAATGCTTTTAATTTCGGAGTCAATTTTTCTGCTGTTAATTTCGGTTTAAAATACATCATTCCCCGGAAAAAATAGAAGCGTGATAAAAGTCATTTCAAAATAAAAGATAAAAAACTCTTTTATTTGAAAATTAATACTATTTTTGTAGCAGAAAAAAGAGTAAAATGTTTTCCAAAACTTGTGAATATGCCATTCGTGCCGTGATTTATATTGCCCAGCAAACCAAAGAGGGCAGTAGAATCGGTATTAAAGACATTGCAAAAGGTATTGATTCACCGGAATATTTCATTGCAAAAATTTTGCAGGATTTAAGCAGAAAAGGTTTGGTGCAGTCTGCAAAAGGACCAACCGGAGGTTTTTACCTGAGTAAAGAAAACCTTAATCAATCCATCTCCGTAATCGTAAAAGAAACAGACGGCGAAAGAATTTTTACAGGTTGTGCTTTGGGTTTGAAAGAATGTTCTGAAACACACCCTTGTCCGGTTCACAACGAGTTTAAGCATATCAGAAGAGCGTTAAAAAATATGCTCGAAAATTCCATAATCAAAGATTTTCTTAATCCTTTAGATGAAAAATTAACGTTTTTGAGAAAGTAAAAATTTTAGAATAATAAAAGACAAAAAAGTATTAAATAGAAAAAATAAAATCAACATTAAAATAAAAAGTTATGAAACCAACCATTCAATCACGCCACAGTACGGAAACTCAAAAAACAGGGATTAAAAAATCCATTTTATTCACCGCAGCTTTGTCAGCAATATTTGCATTAAACAGCTGTAAGCAAAGTCCGGCAGATTTTTCTGCAAAAGGAACAGATGCAGAGCAAATCGCAGTTTCCGGAAATGCGGAAGAAGCGGTACTTACTTCACCGCCTTTAGTTCCGGCTCCAATTGGCGACCGTGCTGCAAAAAAACTTGTTGTAAGAATGGAAACCATTGAACAAGTAGGAGAACTTGCAGATGGAACACAGTACAATTTCTGGACTTTCGGAGGAACTGTTCCCGGAAATTTTATCCGCGCAAGAGTCGGCGACGAGATTGAATTTCATTTGAAAAATAATGAAAATTCGGTTTTTCCGCATAACATTGACCTTCATGCAGTAAACGGACCCGGTGGTGGAGCAGAAGCTACTTTCGTAGCACCGGGACAAGAAGCGGTCTTCAATTTCAAAGCACTCAATCCGGGACTTTATGTTTATCACTGCGCAACTGCACCTGTAGGAATGCACATTGCAAACGGAATGTACGGATTAATCCTCATAGAACCGGAAGGAGGTTTGCCGAAAGTGGATAAAGAATTTTACATTATGCAGGGTGATTTCTACACCAAAGGAAAATTCGGCGACAAAGGACTGCAGGAATTCGATATTGATAAAGCCATTGCCGAAACTCCTGATTATGTAGTGTTCAACGGAAGTACAACAGGACTTTTAGGTAATAATGAATTGCAGGCAAAAATAGGGGAAACCATAAGATTTTTTGTAGGAAACGGAGGTCCGAACTTAACCTCATCTTTCCACGTCATCGGCGAAGTTTTCGATAAAGTGTATATGGAGGGAGGAAGCAAAGTGAATGAAAATGTACAGACTACGGTAATTCCTGCAGGTGGAGCTGCAATTGTGGAATTTAAAGCAACCGTTCCGGGAGAATATATAATTGTAGATCACGCGCTTTTCAGAGCGTTTAACAAAGGTGCTTTAGGTAAAATAAAAGTAACCGGAGCAGATAATCATAAAGTATATAAATCTAATAAATAAGTCAATAACTTTTGAACTCCGTTGAAGATTGATTTTCAGAAAATGAAAAATACGGTTTACATATTATCGGTTTTGCTAATGTTTTCCTGCGGAAGAAATCAGGAAACGGAACAACAGATAAACCCGATTCAGAAAGAATTATCGCACATTTCCGCCGAAAAGACAATGCAGAAAATTGATGGTGGATTTTACCGCGCATTTGTCGGAAAACAAAGTGATAGTTTAACCTATGTATCATCTTTTTATCTGGACGAAACTGCCGTAACCAATGCCGAATATCTGAAATTTCTAAAAGCCAATCCTCAATGGAGCAAAAGCAAAATTCTCAGGCTGTATGCAGATTCTACTTATTTAAGAAATTGGAAAAGCGATTTTGAAATTCCCGAAGATGCAAGTCCCGATGCACCAGTAACCAATGTTTCGTGGTATGCGGCAAAAGCATATTCAGAAAGCGTTGGGAAAAGACTGCCCACTGTTGACGAATGGGAATATGCAGCAAGAGCAAGCGAAAACCTGAAAGATGCCACCGAAGACCCGGCTTTTACACAGCATATTCTGCATCTGTACCAGCAAAAGCTGAATTATAAAAAACCGGTAAAACAACACCAAGCAAATGTCTGGAAAATTTATGACTTTTATGGAACGATTTGGGAATGGACAGAAGATTTCAGTTCGGTGATGATTACCGGAGAATCCCGGAAAGACAATACCACCAATGAAACCCTGTTTTGTGCAGGAGCTTCGGTAACTTCTTCCGATTTGCGGAATTATGCGGCATTTATCCGCTTTGCGATGAGAGGAAGCGTGAAAGGAAGTTACTGTGGAAATAATCTCGGATTCCGTTGTGCAAAAGCTGCGGAAGATTAATTTTATAAAAAATGAAAATTATGAACAGAATATTAAAAACCGTTGCATTAAGTTTAACTTTCTTAATGTTCGGAAACTGCCAGAAAAGTCCGGATAATTTGATAGACCCGAATTCCATTTTCAATCTGCAGTCAAAATGGGAACAACCGGACGGAAAAAAAATTAAATTAGAAGACCTGAAAGGAAAAGTTCTGACAATGGTAATGATTTACACTTCCTGCAAAACCGCTTGTCCGCGATTGACACTGGATATGAAAGAAATAGAAGCCAAAGCTGCCCACCAAAATCCGGAAGATTTGCGATACGTTCTGATTTCCATTGACCCGAAAACAGACACCCCCGAAAAAATGCAGGAGTTTTTGAAAAACAATAAATTAGAAGGTAAACAATGGCTCTTCATTCGCAGCAGCGAAGCCAATACAAGAGAATTGGCAAATGTTCTCGCCGTAAAATACAAACAGATTTCACCGATGGATTTTTCACATTCCAACATCATCAGTGTTTTCTCAAAAAAAGGTTTAATGGTGTATCAAAAAGAAGGATTAATAATCAACATTGATGAAACTGTAAATCAAATTAAAAATCAACTCAAACAATAATTAACATTTAAAAATCAATTCAAAATGAAACAATTACTCTTAACAGCAGCATTGGCTTCTTTGGCAATAATTTCTTGCTCTAAAAACGAAACCGAAACCATACCTGCAGCTGAACCCGAAAAAGAATCAAGCGTTCTGAAAGAAGAACCTGTAGCAGCTGCAGCTGAATCTGTTGCCGCAACTCCTGAAGAACAAGGAAAAAAATTAATTGAAGGTACAGATTGTCTTTCCTGCCACAAAGTAGATGCTAAATTGGTAGGACCGTCTTATGAAGAAGTTGCCGCAAAATATACCGAAGCAGATATTGATATGCTTGCTGCAAAAATCATTGACGGCGGAAAAGGAAATTGGGGAGAAATCCCGATGACACCGCACTCCGGAATGAGTAAGGATAATGCAAAACTCATGGTGAAGTATATTCTTTCACTGAAAAAATAATCTAAAAAAAATACGGTTATGAATACCAAAACTGATTTAATAGGCGAAATGGTGGCAGAAGATTTCAGAACTGCTGCCGTTTTCAAAAAATACGGAATAGATTTTTGCTGCAAAGGAGGCAGAACAATCTCTGATGCCTGCGAAAAAAAAGGAATTGATGAAGAAAAAATTTATGAAGAACTCAAAAATATTTCGGTAGCAGGAAATGGTAATATCAACTTCAATTCGTGGGATTTGGATTTGCTTGCAGATTATGTAGAGAAAACCCATCACCGCTATGTGGAAGAAAAAACACCGATTTTGCAACAGTTTTTAGACAAACTCTGCAAAGTTCACGGCAATCAGCATCCGGAATTATTTGAAATCAGAGATTTGTTTGATGAATCTGCAAAAGATTTGGCAGCTCACATGAAAAAAGAAGAACTGATTTTATTTCCGTTTATCAGAAAAATGGTTGCCGCAAAAAGAACAGGAGAGAACCTTTCACAGCCGCATTTCGGTACGGTAGAAAATCCCGTTAATATGATGCAGCATGAACATACTGTGGAAGGAGAGCGTTTTGCAAAAATCGCAGAATTGACAAATCAGTACAATCCTCCTGCAGATGCCTGCAACACTTATCGCGTAACTTTTGCCATGCTTCAGGATTTTGAAAGCGATTTGCATACGCACATTCATATGGAAAACAATATCCTCTTTCCAAAAGCGGTGAAATTAGAAAAGGAATTGAGTATTTAATAAGTGAGAAATTCGCAGATTTAGACGATAACGCAGATGAATTATTGAAAAAATCTGCGAAAATCTGAGCAATCAGTGAGAGTTTGCAATAAAAAAACCGCTCTGAATTTCGGAGCGGTTTTGCTTTTAAATAAGTGATGTTATTTATCGGTTTTTCTTTCCAGAACTTCATCTACCATTCCGAAATCTTTTGCTTCGGCTGAAGTCATCCAGTAATCGCGGTCAGAAGATTTTTCTACCCATTCGTAAGTTTGTCCGGAGTGGTTTGCTATAATTTCGTAGAGTTCCTGTTTTAGCTTCAGCATTTCTCGCAGGTTGATTTCCATATCACTTGCAACACCTTGTGCACCTCCTGAAGGTTGATGAATCATCACTCTAGAATGTTTCAGTGCGCTTCGTTTTCCTTTTTCACCTGCAACCAAAAGAACAGCACCCATTGAAGCAGCCATTCCGGTACAGATTGTGGCCACATCGGGTTTGATGATTTGCATGGTGTCATAAATTCCTAATCCTGCGTAAACGCTTCCTCCCGGAGAATTAATGTAAATCTGAATGTCTTTTGACGCATCTGCACTTTCCAAAAACAAAAGCTGTGCGGTTACAATATTGGCAACCTGGTCGTCAATTCCTGTTCCTAAGAAAATAATTCTGTCCATCATCAAACGCGAAAAAACGTCCATTTGTGCTACATTCAACCGGCGTTCTTCCATAATGTACGGAGTGAGATTTGTAGGATTAAAAATTCCCATATATTGGTCTGTAGCCAATCCGCTGTTTCCCAAATGTTTTACAGAGAAATCTCTGAAATCTTTTTTTATATCCATTTTAATTTTTTTATTTTAACTATCAAATTTACACAAACAATATTCCATAGCAAAAAAACCGACAATCTGTCACAACACCCTAAACAGTTTCTCGTCAAGTTCTTTTCGCAAATGGTTCAGATTAATGATTTTTCGGTAGGTTTCATTATTATCGCTGTCTTCGGCAAGTTCTTGTTTCATGTCATCAATAATTTTCACGATATATGCTCGTTTATGACGGTAAATCACATCTTGCACAATCTTGGGAACAACGTCGTCTTCTTTGCTGAAATAGATATTGTATTTTTCCCAATTACTTGTTTGGTGTGGTTCTAACAAAGCATTTGCAACCACTTCGCTAACATTTTCATCGATTAGTTTCATAAAGAAATTTCCGGTGCGAAGTTCGTTTTCAGAAATTCCCTGTTTTATTTCTTCGATTATTTTTTGGTTTAAAGCCGATTGCACTTCATAAGAATCTTCTTCCAGATGTGCAATGATTTCTTCAATCACCGTAATTTGGTATGGTTCGTTTTCGTCATCTTTCCGGTCGATAATTCTGTCGCCGTATTTCATCATCATTTCCACCAGTTTTTCCTCTAAAATCAATAGCGGATTCACCGATTCATCATATTCCGGAACAACTTCAAGTTTCGGCTGGTTGCGGTTTTCCTGTTTTTGCTGAGATGCAGTTTGCTGGTTTTTAATTTGCTTCTGCACACTCAGTTCACTAAAAAGCGATTGTTCGGAAATACTGAACTTCGCGGAAATTTCTTTCAGATAAACTTCCTGTTTCAAAGCATTTTGCACAAAAGCAACCGATTTTACAATATCGCGTATTGCTTCCGCTTTTTTTATGGCATCGTTTCCGGCTTCTTTCAGCAGAATTTCCGCTTTGAAATCGATGAAATCTTTAGCTTCGTTTTCAATGAAATTCTCAATAAATTCCTGCGGATGCTTTCTGGAAAAAGAATCGGGGTCATCACCATCGGGAAAAAGTAAAATCCTGATGTTCATCGCTTCGGAAAGCAGCATATCAATACTTCTGAAACTCGCCTTAATTCCCGCTGCATCGCCGTCAAAGAGAATCGTTACATTTTCCGTTAATCGTTTGATGAGCTTGATTTGTTCCACCGTCAAAGCTGTTCCCGAACTTGAAACCACATTTTCAATTCCGTTTTGGTGAAGCGCAATCACGTCCATATAACCTTCAACCAGCAAGCAGAGATTGTTTCTGGAAATGTGCTGTTTGCTTTGGCTTAAACCGTAAAGAATATTTGATTTATGGTAAATTTCCGTTTCGGGGGAATTGAGATATTTTGCAGTTTTTACATTGTTTTTAAGGATTCTCGCTCCGAAACCCAAAACACGCCCCGAAAAACTGTGAATCGGAAAAATTACCCGTTCACGAAAACGGTCGATTCCGTTGGGTGAATTTTCGGGAAAAATAGAAAGTCCCGATTTTTCCAGAATTTCTTTGGAATATCCTTTATCTAAAGCAAATTCTGTAAAAGCACTTTTATGTTCCGGCGAATAACCGAGCTGAAATTTTTTGATGATTTCATCTTTCAATTCGCGCTCTTTGAAATAAGAATAACCGATAGTTTTTCCTTCTTCGGTTTCGTAGAGCTGGTTTTGGAAAAATTCGTTGGCTATTTCGTGAATTTTATAGAGTAAATCTCTATCGGTTTGCGACTGCTTTTCTTCTTCGGTGAGTTCTCTTTTGTCTTCTTCAATCTCAATTCCGTATTTTTTTGCAGCGTGGCGAAGTGCTTCAGGATAGGTGAAGTTTTCAATTTCCATTAAAAAAGAAATGGCAGTTCCTCCTTTTCCGCTTGAGAAATCTTTCCAGATTTGTTTGCTCGGAGAAACTACGAAACTCGGCGTTTTCTCGTCATGAAACGGACTTAAACCTTTGAAGTTAGAGCCGGCTCTTTTCAGCTGCACATATTCACCAACGATTTCTTCCACACGAATTGCGGAAAAAATTTTGTCGATGGTCGCTTTAGAAATCATGCCGTAAAAATACAGATTTAGTTGGAAGTTTTTGCCGAAATTATTTTAGTTTTGAGCATTTTCCAAAATCACCGCATAACCTTGTCCGACACCGATACACATTGTAACCAATGCATATTTTTTCCCGGTTTTGTTCAGTTCCAAAGCAGCGGAGTAGGTGATTCTTGTTCCGCTCATTCCAAGAGGATGACCGAGTGCAATTGCACCGCCGTTTATGTTTACTCTTTCGTCGTCATTAGCAATCCCGAGTTCTTTTAAAACAGCAATGCTTTGTGCGGCAAATGCTTCGTTTAGTTCGATAATATCAATTTGGTCTAAAGTTAATCCGGCTCTTTTCAAAGCGAGTT
>CAZHFE010000078.1:0-9067 GCA_964532055.1 uncultured Kaistella sp.
AAAGACGTCATTATTTTCCTTTTTTAAATTAACTTTGCACAAATTTATAAAAAATGTTTCGATTACTTTCAAAGGAAAGCAATATTTTTTCGATTCCGGTTTATACTGGAGTTCTCCTTTTCATTGTAATTGGTTTTAATTTTTTGAATTTCAATACTTTAGATGTCATTTCGGCAATTGTAACTTTTTCGGGTATTGCTTTGGGATATTTCTGTTTTAATGCACTTGCTCTGAATTACAAAACCCATCTTCCGCTTTTTTTATATACTTGCTTTGTATTTGCATTTTATCCGGGAGATTTAGACATTGGGATTGCTGTTTCGCTTTTTACCAATTCTATTATTTTACTGCTTCTCACAAGTCCCGATTTGGCGGTACGGAAAAATTCTTATGTTCTTATTGGTGCGATTATAGGTGTTAATTTTATTTTTCTGCCCACAACTTTTCCCATGTCGGTTTTTGTTATTATGCATATTATCGGGACTTCAGACAGAATCGGGCTTCATTTTTTCCGGCTGCTTTTCGGTGAAATATTGGTTGCTCTATCCTATTTCGGTATCGCTTATTTTTTGGGAATGAATGAATGGAATCCTGCTTATTTTCCGTTCGGTGAAATAAAAGTTCCTGAAAGTTTCGGGTTGCTTTGGTGGCTCTCTCCTATTGTTTTAATGCTGATTTATGCCGTGATGGATCATTTTAATCATTTTAATCAAAAAAACCCTACCAACAAATTCAAATATACTTTTATTTTATTGTTTACCATTGCACAGCTCACCACAATTGTGCTGTACATGGGAGAAAATTATGAATACCTGCTTTTGCTCGCATTGCCAGTTTCTATCATTTTGAGCAGAATGCTTAGATTTTTACCTAAATACTGGATGAAAGAACTCGGACTTTGGCTAATTATTTTCTGCTTGATTCAGTTTAAACTCTCCCATTATTTTAATTTCGCTATTTAACTTTAACAGAAATGATTCAACTCAATAATAAACTCATCTCAGAAGATATTTTTTCCGAAGAATTTGTTTGCAACCTCAGCAAATGCAAAGGAGCGTGTTGTGTTGCAGGTGATATAGGTGCGCCTCTCGATAAACAGGAAACCGAAATTCTCGACAAGATTTTTGAAAAAGTAAAACCTTACCTCCGAAAAGAGGGAATTGAAGCTCTGGAAAAACAAGGAAACTGGACGATTGATCCGCATGACGGCGATTATGTAACACCTATGGTAAATGGTGAAGAATGTGCGTATGTGATTTTTGACGAAAACGGAATCACTAAATGCGGAATCGAAAAAGCGTACGAAAATGGTGCAGTTGATTGGCAAAAACCGATTTCCTGTCATCTCTATCCGATTCGGGTGAATGAATATTCTGCGTTTACCGCACTGAATTACCATGAATGGGAAATATGTAACGATGCCTGTATTTTAGGAAAAGAACTGAAAATTCCGGTTTACAAATTTCTGAAAACACCGCTCATCAGAAAATACGGAGAAGATTTTTATCAAACACTTTGCGAAGCGGCAGAAGAATGGGAAAGAGAGTTTAATTCTTGATTTTAATTTTGCAGAAAAGCTCAATCACCGTCTTGATAAGGAATCGGGTCAATCAAAATCATTTGGAATTTGAGAATTTCATTTTCCCTTTCCACTTCTATATTTACTTTCGTTCCCTCTTGACTTTTAAACAATTGGTTGATTTTCGATAAAGTATAATCACCTGCTTTTCTTCTGTTAATGCTGATGATTTTATCGCCTTTTCTCACTCCTGCTGTATAACACGGGGAATCTGGTCTGCAACCTGCAACGGAATATTTCGGCTTCAGCACAAAATTATATCGGAATCCTTCAGAAGAAGTACTAAATACATTTGTTCCTTCACTTTCGGGAATAGTTTTTTTTGTTTCTATTTTTACCAAATCTTTATCCCAATCCATACCGTCATGCTGTACATCGAGTCCGCTGCTATTGAATAAAAACGGGTCGTTGTAATGTTCATTTTTTTTGAAATAAATTTTGCTTTCAGGATAATTGAAAATCACAATAAACCGCCGTAAAATATCACTTCCGATAGAACCTTTCCTTTCCGGAACAAGCGTCAGATTTTGTATAGAAAATTCATCAGGCATTGCTGTAAGCGGTTTTTCAAAAACAAAATCGCCGATGTATAAACGGTGAATCCTGCTTCGTTTTCCGAAAATATCCCCATTAAAACCCTGCCCTAAATAATCATCAATATTCGGACGGTTATATACAAAATCTTTAATTAGTTTCGGAAAAAGCCATATTGCATCGCTATTCCCGGAATCTACAAGCATTTTAGAATCTACTTTTTGGCGGGTCATTTCCACACCGGCAATCAGATAAGGCTTGCTTCCTTCTATACTTACAGGAAATTCCTGAAATTTCCGGCTCTTATTCCTGAATAATTTTTCATCGTTAAAAACGGTAATTTTATTTGCAGCATAATCAATCTGTACCGGGTAATTTTTAAAGAAATGTGAACCGATAATACCATTCACAGGAATCCCGATATGGGAAGAAAAATTAATCGACTCGTCTAAAATAATATAAATCGTGTGATTAAAATCTCTGTAATCTTTCCCGATTTTCAGGATATTATTTTCAGATTTCAGCCCTTCATTGTCTTTATTTTCACCTAAACCAGAAAATTTTATTTTTTCTATATTATTAAAATTAACTTCTTTCTCATCTAAACTGAAAAGAATCGTTTCGCTCACTCCCGAATCGAGCAGAAAAGTTAAATCAACCCCATTGATATTAACCGGAATAAAAATCAGATTATTGATAAGCTGAAACGGAATCACGGTTTTCTTTTTTTCAATCACTTCAAAACCTTTTTGCCCGAAAGAAAAAAAGAAGAAAAAAAGAAACGCTGCCTGTAGAAATTTCATGGTATGAAGATACAATTTTCTTACAAATCACGAATATTTTTATAAATAGAAAAGAGAAATTCCGGAATGACTTCCGGAATTTCAGTTTTCATGGTTTTAGTGTTTACCGTCAATTAATGTTCATCATGAAATTTGTTGATTGAATTTTAATTGCTTTGTTTCACTTGACAAAGGTGCAATATTCGACTAAAAAAAAACACCGTGAAAACACCCTTTTTTCAGGGTTAAAAAACCCTTTTTTGCTCAACAACTATTTTTTTTAAAAGAAATACGGATTTACTAAAAGTAACTATTCGATACTTTTGTGATGGTGTTACTTTTTAATCGCAATTACATTTTTTTCTGCGGTGTCGTTTCACTTCATCGTCCCAAAAAGGATAGAGTTTAATCGCAAAATAAAAATCTGTTGCATGAAATTTCGGGTGCTTCACAAAAAGCGGCAGCAGATTTTCGCTTCCGAAAATAACGGGACCAATCCGCAAATAACCGCCAAACTGCAAATTGCGGTATTCATACAGCGAAGTTGAAATACCGTAACCAACGACAGGTTTTTGCACCGTGTAAGATAAATTCACAATATTGCTCCTTTTCAACGAATTGGGAAAAACCGGAAACCGCTGAAACCAATCTGCGTTCAAATAATGATTTCCGCCGATATTTCTGCTGTAACTGAGATGTAAACTTGTAGGTAAACCAATGGTAAAATCTTTCCCGGTAAGCGATTGAGCAGCATTGCCATAAACTTCTTTACTGATTATTTGCAGGGTTTTTTGCGGCGATTCAAAATCCATACCGTCAAATGCGGGATTATCAGTCAATCGCAGCGATTGACCAATAAGCGAGTGGTTTTCTCCCTTAAAATTAACATAACCCAAATCTAAAATGTTAAAGCTGAATTTAGAATTATATACATTGGAAAGTTCGTCTTTATCCACAAAAGCTAACCCGAAATCTAACCCGAAACCTTTTCCGTTCTGCTGAAAACGATAGCGTTTTCCGGCAAAATCGTAATTGGTAGCAAAACTTGCATCTACATTGAAATTGTGTGCGGTGATGACTTTCAAAGAATCACTGTTTTCATTAATTTCTGTCGTTCTTTTCATCTCCATTTCTTTGCTGTTTACAGCGAGTGCATCTAAACCGATTTCGTATTTCAAATTTGCACCGATAATCCATTGATAATCGGAATTTCTAAAAATCTGTGTAGAAAAATTCAGTCCCACTTCTGCCCAATTCATTAGGTGAAGCTGCACCGGTTTCATGTCGTAACTCAGCGGTTCTATAATCAATTGATTCCCGAATCGCAGGTAATTGTCGGCATTGATGGTTGAACTTTCCGTCCTTAGTTTCGAAAATAAACCGAAAGAAAAATCGCGGTCTTTAATCCTGGTTTTAATGCTGATTGACGGACCCAAAATATTTGAACTGAAATGATAAGTTGTTGTGGTTTTATTGTAATAATCGAGAATATTGGGTAAATTTTCTCCTGAAATATTATTTCTGACACTTGCGGATTCTATTTTCACGAAAGGTATTCCTAATACACTTTGTCTGGAAATATAAGCGTAATCGTTTTGCAGAAAAACATCAATACCGAAAAGATTCACGTCCCACGGATTTGGGTTGATAAACGGCTGAGTCGGCGAAATTGCAGCTGAGCTGATTCCGCTGTATTGGTCGTTACCGAATAAAACCGACTCCTGCGCAAAAAATAATTCTGCACATAAACAACTGAAAAGCAGCAAACAAAATTTACTAAGCAATTTTTTTTATTAAAACAAAAATAGCCATATTTTATTTTGTCGCCAAAAGAAAAAAGCGAAACATAAGTTTCACTTTTTTCTTTTATTTATTAATGAAAATTCTAATATCCGAAAATTTCTTCTGGTGTTACTTCCTGAAAAGTTCCCATTTTATTCATTGCTTCCATATTGAGGTTTTCTTTTTTCCCGATGATGGCAGTATTGTATTTCAACGGTTTTATTTCGGTGGTATAAAAATCGGTTAAATTCTTTAAATTCAGATTTTCAATTTCGGAATAAATGTCTTTTCTTAAATCATAATCAATTCCTAATTTTTTAAGATTCAATTGATTAAAGAAAATATTGGTTCGGGTAACTCTGCTTGAAGCGATTTGCTTGAGTGCAGAATTTCTGGCATTTTCAAACTGCGCCGGAATTTGCGGTAGTTCAGCCATTAATTCATCCATTGCATTTACTGCTTCGGGGAGTTTATTTGCCTGAGTTCCGATATAGGTCGTAACATAATCGGGTTTGTTCAGCTCGTTGTTCGATGCATAAGAAACGTAAGCAGAATATGCCAAACTCTTGCTTTCACGGATTTCTTGAAAAACGATTGAAGACAGACCGCGACCAAAATATTCATTAAAAACATTAATTTTTCCGAAGTTTTTCAAATCAACATTATTTGCTTTTCCGGTTTTGCTCATCTCGGTTTGCACCATATCGTAATTGGTGAAATAGACGTTACCGTTTGTTGCCGGTTCCGGATAGATTTTTTTTACAGGAATTTTCACAGATTCTTTCTCTACAAAATTCTTTACATATTTTTTGAAACCGGAGAAATCTTTGCCATAGAAGAAAATCTGATAAGGCATTTTAAGTAAATCCTGCATTTTTTTGGTCATTTCTTCGGGTTTAATCTGCGCTAATCTTTCTTTGGAAACAACATCTGTCAACCGCGAATTTTTCCCGAACTTGGCATAATTGGTCAATGCACTCATGATTCTGTTTTTATCTTTTTTGGCGACATCTCGGCTTTCTAAAACGGTTTTCACATATTGGTCATAAATCTGCTGATCGGGTTTTGCTTTTTGCAGCCAGCTTTTCAGGAGTTCAATTCCTTTCGGCATGTTTTCTTCTAATCCTGTCATAGAAATAATCATTTGATCGGGAGCAGTTTTGAAATCATTTACAATACCGAGTTTAAAAAATTCCTGTTTCAGCGTTTCGGGCGAAAATTTGTCGGTTCCCAAATATTGCAGCACCTGAGTTGCTGTTCCCAATTCTTTGTCGTTGTCGCTTCCGAAAGGAAAAATAAAGTAAGTTTGTGCTACATCATTGTATTTATTGCTCACAAAACTCACGGTTTTATCACCAACTTTATCGGTTTTTACGGCTTTGGCATAATCTATAAACTGTGGCTTTATTTCTGCAGGTTTTTCGGCTAAAATTTCTTTTAAAAACGGCGATTGTGCTTCTCTGTTGATTTTTATCGGGGTAATTCCGGGGTTTTCAACACGCACCAATTTATCATTTACACCTTTTTCTTTTTTAATGATAACATAATTATCTTTGAAGAAATCATTGGCAAACTTTACTACATCTGCTTTCGTAATTTTTTCGTATTCGTTGATTTCGTTCAGTTCCTGTTCCCAACTTTGTCCGCTGATGTAATTTTGATAAAGAGCAGTCGCTAAACCATCTGCAGTTTCATAACTTTTCATCTGCTTGATTTTCATATCATTTACAATGGCAGGAATGAGCCAATCAGGAAAATCGCCTTTTTTCAATAAGTCAATTTGCTCCAGAAGCAGTTTTTTGGCATCGTCTAAACTTTGGTCGTTTTTAGGAACAACCACCATAGAAAAGCTGCCGTAATTTTTAAATGCCGATGAATAACCCATTGCTCGTAATGCTTTTTGCTTTTGGTTGATATTGAGGTCAATCAATCCCGATTCGCCAGAATTGGTCAAAATATTTGCCGCCATATCTGCAAGACGCGCTTGTTGAGTTCCGTAAGAATCTGTTCTCCACGCCATTTGAAGTCGCGGTGCAGAAGGACTGTTCACGGTACGTTCCACGATTTTTGACATCGGTTCTTCTGTAACCGCTTTTTTCATCGGCAATTCTTTGGATTTAAAGTTTCCGAAATATTGATCAACGAGTTTAATGGTTTTATCGAAATCAAAATCACCTACCAAAACCACTGCATAATTGTTTGGAACGTAGTATTCATCAAAATATTTGTGAATCGCAATCATTGAAGGATTTTTCAAATGCCCTGATTTTCCGATGGTGGTTTGCTGACCATTCGGATGTTTTGGGAAAAGTGCGTCCATCAATTCATAGTTCACCAATCGCGAATCGTTGTCTTGAGCACGGTTGTATTCTTCGTAAACAGCTTCTAACTCTGTGTGAAACAATCTCAGAACCAATTCAGAAAATCTTTCTTTTTCTACTTTCAACCATTTTTCGAGTTCGTTATTCGGGATATTATTTTTGTAAACCGTTTCGTCGAGCCAAGTATGCGCATTTGTTCCTGTTGCTCCCAAAGAAGAAATGACTTTATCATATTCATTGGCAATGGCAAACTTGCTTGCTTCCTGAGAAAGCTGATCTATTTTTTTGTAAATTTCTTTTTTCTTTTCCGGATTTTTTTCGGCTTTATGCTCTTCGTAAAGTTTAGAAATTTCATCAAGAAGCGGCTTCTCTTTTTCCCAATTTTCGGAGCCGATCTTAGAAGTTCCTTTGAAAAGCATGTGCTCTAAATAATGCGCTAAACCTGTATTATCAGAAGGATCGTTATTGCTGCCCGTTCTCACCGGAATATATGTTTGTATTCTGGGTGCATCATCATTTTTGGCGAGATAAACTTTCAAGCCGTTTTTGAGTGTATAAATTCTCACTCCGCTTTTGTCGTTTTCTACTGTTTCATAGGTATAACCAGATTTATCGGTGTGTGTTTTGGTTTCAAAATTTTGAGATTTTGCCATAAGTGTTGTTGCTGTTAAAATAATTGCTGTCAAAAAATTTTTCATTTATTTATTAAATTTATTCAGTGTTAAAATTCAGAATTGATAGGTTTTCAAAGTGTTTTGGTATATTACTTCATCGGATATTTTACGTTCATCGCTTGAAGGATTGCCCAAGTTTCTGCATCAATTAATCCGTCGTATTTTTCCGGACGGAAATGGTATTGAAATGCTTCCACCATTTTTTTGGTTTGGTCGTCATACGCTCCGGAAGTAGCAATATCGTACCCGAAATTTCTCAGTGACGACTGAATTTTATAGACGAAAGTAGGTACAGTCATCTGGAGTGTATAATCTTCTTGTTGCGCTGCGATTAAGAAATTCTGTTTGGTGGCTTCATCATACCACATTCCGATTTGATATTCATCATATAATTTTTTCCAAGGAAATTTTGGTCCCGGATCTTGTTTTCTGGTCGGTGCAATATCAGAATGAGCCAAAATATTGGTGGGAGGAATACCATATCTATTAGCAATATCTTTCACCAAAGCAGCAACTTTTTTTATCTGTTCGTAATCGTATTCGGGAAAGATTTTATATCCGGAAGCATCTGTTTTATAGCCGTCATTCACAATTTCAATTCCGATGGAAGTATCATTCAGCATTTTATCATTTCTCCATGCGCTGATTCCCGCGTGATAAGAACGTTTATTTTCATCAACCAACTGATAAATCTCCTTATCACCAAGATTATTGACAAGATAATGCGCACTTACCGATTGCTGTGTAAGTACAGACAAAGATTTATCATCATTGAGCGCAGTGTAATGCAAGATAATATACTTTTGTCTGAAATTCTGAGCAACCGCCGGGAAATAAGTCTTCACCACATGATAACCTTGTGGATTTGCCGAAACAATAGAACCGTAACTGATGGTATTATCATTTTTGGAAACATCTGCAATATTAACTTTATAAAAATCTACATTTCCCTCTTTCTCAATTTTAGAGATTGGAGCAGAAACAGGATTTTGTGTTGTTACTGTTTTAGGTATCGCTGGCTTTGCCGGAACATTTTGAACCGGCTTTTGTGAACCACAGGAAACAATAACAATTCCTAATCCTATGAGATATAAATAATTACGCATTTTGAAGTTAGTTTTCATTAAAATTACGTTCCAAAAGTACGAAAAAATTAAAGTAAAATTTTTTGGTAAATATTGAAAACTGTTATATATTTGCACTCGCAATTACAGAAAAGGAGTTCTTATTCATATTGCAAAGGAGGGTTGCCGGAGTGGTTAACGGAGCAGTTTGCTAAACTGTCGACCCGAAAGGGTCGCGTGGGTTCGAATCCCACACCCTCCGCAACTTAGGAAATTTTCGGGGCGTAGCGTAGTCCGGTCATCGCGCCTGGTTTGGGACCAGGAGGTCGCA
>CAZHFE010000079.1:0-8580 GCA_964532055.1 uncultured Kaistella sp.
TCTGCAAAGAGTGCGAGACGAAGCACATCGTTTCGGGGTGAAACATCACAGAACAAGGCGGAAAAATTCTACCATTAAAAGTGAACTCGAAGAAATTCCAGGAGTCGGCGAAAAAACGGTGCAGCTGCTTTTGTCTAAACTAAAATCCGTGAAAAGAATTAAAGATTCTGATTTGGAAATTTTGGAGGAAATTCTCGGAAAAGCCAAAGGAAAATCGGTTTGGGAATATTTCAATTCCGGAAATTAATTATTTCTTTTTAAAAATTTCTTTTCTGTTGCTTCCATCTGCATTCGGAATTTCGATGATATAATTTCCGTTTTCAAGATAGCCCAAAGTCATTGATTTATCTTCTAAAACAACACGAAAAGTATCTTCTTTAGTGGTTTTGTTGAATGTCGCAAAAGGAATAGATTTTGATGTTTCTACCAAAATAAATTGGTTTTCAGAAATATTGATTTTGTTGAGCGATAATGTTCCGTTACTGAAAACTTCAACTTTAGTTTCAGGATTTTGATTCGCTGTTTCTATTGTTTTTATCTGAATCGGTTCAGGATTTTTAGCCACAATTTCTTTTTCTACAGGATTAGAAATCAAAATAGATTTTAATGCTTTTTTCAGCGCATCTTGCATTCCCTCATCAGTTTCTTTGATGATAGATTTTGCTTCATAAGCAGCAACAATTTTTTTGTGACAATCAGTAAATTCTACTCTCACTCGGTTTGTGAACATATTGCCTGTATCGGAAATTTCGGCTTTCAGGGTTTCACAATTAGTTTCAATAATATCATTGATGATGATGTATTTTTTAGTACGCAGATTTTGAGTTAGCAATTCATTCAAATCGAATCTGTTTGCTTTGGCATCGGCAAATTCTTTAGGAACGAAAATGTATTGATAGTCAGAAACGCTTTGTCCGTAAACCGCAGCGAACAGGAAAAGCAATGAAAATTTCAGAAAACTTTGCATGAATTGAATTTTGAGTTAAAGATAAAAAAAATATTGAAACCTGAAATTTTGTTGAAATTTATATTTTTCGGGAAAGAAAAGTGAAATAAGAATGATTATAAATAACGGTAATTTTTTGTTGTTTTTATGTCATAATTTGCAAAAAAAATGTACATTCGCTATAGAAAAATCAAACTATTTCCATGAAAAAAAAATATATTTTACTTGTTTTAGTAATTTTATGTACAGTGTTTGCATGTAAAGACGATGACCCGATTCCTGTTGATACTGAGCAGGAAATCTATCTCAATCTTGATATAAATACGCTGCCTCTTTCTACATTATCTGCGTATGGCTTTTTTAAAGGAGAACTAAAAAATATGATACCTGTAAACAAGGTAGTTCCTTATGAACCGGCAAGTTCGTTATTTACCGATTATGCTTTGAAGAAAAGGTTTATTTGGATGCCTAAAGGAACAAAAGCAAGTTATGACACAGATGGTACTACGTTGATCTTCCCTGTAGGAACTGTATTAATAAAGCATTTTTACTACAATACTCTTCAACCGGGAAATACCACTAAAATTATAGAGACACGTTTGATGATTAAAAAACCTTCGGGTTGGATATTTGCTGAATATATCTGGAATGATAGTCAAACAGAAGCAACTCTGCTTACCGGAGATGATTTTATGAGCGGAAGCTCAGAAACAATTACGTTCAGAAAACCCAGCGGAGAAATCATCACTACAGATTATAGAATTCCATCGGAATCAGAATGTTTAGCATGTCATAAATTAGATAATCAACCTATACCAATCGGTACAAAACCTCAGAACATAAATGTCAACTATAATTATTCAAACGGAGTTAAAAATCAGTTGCAGAAATTGGTAGATGAGGGTTATTTGGCGAGTTATCCTTCCAGCATTGTTTCTCTCGTAGATTATCGTGATACCAGCAAACCGATTGACATCAGATTACGTTCTTATATCGACATCAACTGCGCACATTGCCATCAAGATAATGCCCGATGTGATTATCGTCCGATAAGATTGAGCTTCAACAAATCAGCAAATCCTGTCAATATGGGAATCTGTGTATATGCAGACGAACCGATTAATGCTGATTTGGAACGAATTATCATTCCTAGAAATGTGCATAAATCTGTAATGCATTATCGTCTTAGTACCGTAGATGAAAATACCAGAATGCCATTGCTCGGAAGAACAATAGTGCATGATGAAGGGGTATCATTATTAGAACAATATATAAACTCTTTAAATCAAGTATGTAATTAAATTTTAAAAAATCATGAAAAGAAAATTA
This sequence comes from uncultured Kaistella sp., assembly GCA_964532055.1. Lineage (GTDB taxonomy): Bacteria > Bacteroidota > Bacteroidia > Flavobacteriales > Weeksellaceae > Kaistella. Next base: position 2,276 of record CAZHFE010000079.1, read on the forward strand.
TCTTTTTTGATGGCATTCTTTGCAATTACTTGGGTATTTTCCCAGTCAAATTGTAATAATGCCTTAAATGTTACTCTCGGGACACATACCGTATCGGGAATTACAGGAACTGCTCCCACCGATTTGTGCGGATTGTCTTATGGTACAGGAACCGCAGGAATGTGGTATAAATTTACTCCGGTTCAAAATGCAAGTATTACTGTTTCCACAGCGATTAATGGTCAAAGTACAGATACACGGCTTATTATCTATTCAGGAAATTGTGCAGCATTAACTTGTGTAGTGGCAAATGATGATTATGACGGTTATGCTGCACAAGCTACTTTTAATGCAACTGCCGGAACTACCTACTATATTGTCTTTGACAACAGGTGGTCAAGCTCAGGATTTAATTTTGCAATCAGTGAAGCACCTGCAGGTACAAACAGACTTACCTTTACCCCGCAATCTGTAACTGTAGCAGGTTCATTTAATCATTGTGTGGTAGATATGAACGGAGATTATTTAGATGATATAGTTTCTGTAATCAGTGCTACACAAATAATGATTTCCTACCAAAAACCAGAAGGAGGATTCAATAATGTTACTTATACGATACCGACTACAACGGTAACACCGAGTTGGAGTATTGCAGCAGGAGATATGGATAACAACGGGTACAACGATTTGATTTATGGTTCAGGAAGCGGAATAGCATTTGTAAAAGCAAATGCAACCGGAACAGGATATACTTCCCTTAGAAAACCACAGTCTTATTTGACACAGCGAACCAATTTTATTGACATCAATAACGATGGTAAATTAGACGCATTTGTCTGCGATGATAATTCACCAAACAGGTTTTATATCAATGACGGAAGCGACATGGTTCATAACCAAGGAGGAATGGGAGATTTTCCTTCCGGTGGAAATTACGGCTCCATCTGGATTGATTATGATAATGACGGAGATTTAGATTTATTTATCGCAAAATGTAGCGGAGGCGGTTCCGGACCGGGCGGAAATATTGACGAACTCCACAGAAATAATGGCAACGGAACTTTTACTAATGTTGCTGCAGCAGCCAATATGAATACTCCTGTTCAGACATGGTCTTCAGCTTGGGGAGATTTCAATAATGACGGCTGGATGGACGCTTTGATAGGAATCAATTCTACAAGTAACGGATTGAGCAGAGTAATGAAAAATAATGGTGATGGTACATTTACCGATGTTACTACAGGTTCAGGATTTGATGTGAATTTGGGTTTAAGCCGAGAATACGTTGCTTATGATTTTGATAATGATGGATTTTTAGATATACTCGGACCAGGCGATACCATTATGTTTGGCGATGGTACTTTTAAATTTACAAAAAATTCTACTTCTTATAATTTAGATGCAAACAACCGACCGATTGGAGATTTAAACAATGACGGATTTTTAGATATTCAAAAAGGAGGTGTGATTATGATTAACGACGGAAATTCTAACAAATGGCTGAAAGTTACATTAGAAGGAAAGCAAAGCAACAGAAACGGAATCGGTGCAAGAGTAGAAATTTACGGTACATGGGGAAAACAAATCCGTGATGTACAAAGTGGAGTAGGATTTAGAAACATGAACACACTGAATACCCATTTCGGTATTGGTCAGGCAACAGCAATTGATAAAGTTATTGTAAAATGGCCATCAGGAATTGTAGATACTATTTATAATGTTACACCAAATACTACCTTAGCTGTTGTAGAAGGAGCAACTTTAGGAGTGAGCGATGTTCAGGTTAATAATGGTGAACTGTTTACCGTTTATCCGAACCCTACCAATGAAATTGTTTATTTTAAAGCAAAAGCAGATTTCCAACCTGTGAATGCAGAAGTGTATGATGTAAATGGTAAATTAGTATTGCAATCTAAAGTAAGCCAAAACTTCATCTCACTTAAATCACTAAATTCCGGAATGTATATGTTTATTTTAAAAGACAAAAACGGAAAAAGTTTCTCTCAAAAAATTATCAAAAAATAACATTGAGTGAAGTTAAATAAAAATCCCGTGAAACACTTCACGGGATTTTTTTATTGAATATTGAATCTCTTATGCTTCTTCCGAAGAAACTTCAACTTCAGTTGTTTCTGCTTCTTTCTTCGGAGCAGGAGCTGCTTTTGGAGCCGCTTGAACCGGAGCGTCAGAAATTACATTAAATTCATAGTTGTATTCTACATTTCTGTGAAGACGAATTAATGCTTCAAATTTCCCTGTTGATTTAATCGTATTTCCTGGAATTTTGATGTATTTCTTATCTACGGTAATTCCTGCATTTGCCAATGCTTCAGATAAATTTGTATTGTTGATAGAACCGAAAAGTTTGTCGCCAGTTCCTGCTTTTGCTTCTATGGTAACTGCGGTTTTCTTCAGCTGTTCTACAATTGCGTTTGCAGCAGCAATAAGTTTTGCTTCTTCTTCTTTTCTCGACTCTAAAGTCGCTTCCAATTGCGCTCTGTTTTTTGGCGTTGCCAATAATGCATAACCTTGTGGAATCAAGAAATTTCTTGCATAACCCGGTTTTACACTTACTGTATCAAACTCAAGTCCTAAGTTTTCTACATCTTTTTTTAGAATAATGTCCATTGTTGTTGTCCGTTTTTTGTTTTAGGTCAATGTTTATAACCGAAAACATCGTTAGAATTTAATTGATAATTCAGCAACAAAAAACCGAAAGCTGATTGCAGACGGTTGTTTGCACTTTGTTTTATTTTAAAAGATCTGCTACATACGGCATCAAAGACAAATGTCTTGCTCTTTTGATTGCTGCGGAAACTTTTCTTTGATATTTCAAAGAAGTTCCTGTGTATCTTCTTGGTAAGATTTTGCCTTGCTCGTTTACGAATTGCAGAAGAAAATCTGCATCTTTGTAATCAACATGTTTGATTCCGTATTTTTTGAATCGGCAGTATTTTTTCTCAGATTTTGTATTAATATCAAGCGGAGTAAGGAATTTTACTTCAGATTCACCTCCTGCTGATGCTTGTTTAGCCATTTCGTCTATTGCCATTTTCTTAATTTTTTAGGGTTAAAATTGTGCTTACGCAGTTTTTACTTTGCTTCTTCTTGTTACTGCGTAATCTACTGCATGTTTGTCTAATTTAGTAGTAAGATAGCGAATCACTCTCTCATCACGTTTGAAAGCAAGTTCTAAATCTGCTACTACAGTACCTTCACCTTTGAATTCAATCAAAGTGTAGAATCCATTCTTTTTCAATTGAATAGGATAAGCCAATTTTTTCAGTCCCCAATTTTCTTTGGCAACGATTTCGCAACCTTTTTCTTTCAAAAGGTCTTCAAATTTTTTCACTGCTTCCTCCACCTGTGCGTCAGATAGAACGGGAGTTAAAATGAAAACAGTTTCGTAATTGTTCATAATGTTAATAAATTTGTTAATTATTTCGAGGTGCAAAATTAATCATTATTTCTGATTCTCACAACGTTTCTTTAAAATAAATAAAAAAGGTCTGCATTGTTTGCAAACCTTTTTTTCAATTAGAGTTGATGTTTATTTCCCCAAATACGATTTCAGAATTTTACTTCTCGTATTGTGTTTTAATCTTTTAATGGCCTTTTCTTTAATCTGGCGTACTCTTTCTCTTGTTAAATCAAAAGTTTCGCCGATTTCTTCTAAAGTCATCGGGTGTTTTCCGTTCAACCCGAAATAGAGCCGAACCAAATCCGCTTCTCTCGGTGTTAAAGTTTGTAAAGCTCTTTCAATCTCTATTTGCAGAGATTCCAGCATGAGTTCTTTATCGGGACTTGGTGATTCACCGGAACGCAAAACATCATATAAATTAGAATCTTCTCCTTCAACAAGCGGTGCGTCCATCGACAAATGACGACCCGAATTTTTCATCGATTCTTTAATGTCGTCTTCACTCATATCGAGAACTTCTGCTAATTCTTCCGGAGATGGTGGTCTTTCGTTTTCCTGCTCTAGATGTGCATACGCTTTGTTGATTTTATTGATAGAACCAATTTTATTTAAAGGCAATCTCACAATTCTTGATTGTTCAGCTAATGCCTGTAAAATTGATTGACGAATCCACCAAACTGCGTAAGAAATGAATTTAAAGCCTCTGGTTTCGTCGTATCTTTTTGCAGCTTTCATCAAACCGAGATTTCCTTCATTAATCAAATCGGGTAGAGAAAGCCCTTGATTTTGGTATTGTTTGGAAACGGAAACCACGAAACGCAAATTCGCCTTAATGAGTTTTTCCAGCGCAACTCTGTCTCCTGCACGTATTTTTTGCGCCAGTTCTACTTCTTCATCGGCGGTAATCAAATCTACTTTTCCTATTTCCTGCAAATATTTGTCAAGTGATGCGGTTTCTCTGTTGGTAACCTGTTTTGTAATTTTTAACTGTCTCATAGAATGAATATGCCCATTTTTTAGGGCTGCATTTTATTATACGATGATTAATGATAAAAGGTTACAAAAAAATAAAAAATTAACCCTTCCAGAATTTAAAAGTCTGAAAGGGTTAAATTAAAAGTCAGAACCAATCGCTATTTAATAATTAACTTCGTGCTTTCTTTTTTGCTTTCGCTTTGATAAAGTACGATATACATTCCCGGTTGCGCTTTTACCGAAATCTGATTTTTTCCTTTGGAGATTAAACCGCTGTAAACAATTCTCCCGGAAGTATCTGAAATTACAATATTCCCTGCTTTTTCGGTTTCAAAAATGAAACTTCCGCTACTTGGATTTGGATAAATTGTATTTTTAGATAATGCATTTTCGTTGGTTGCCATAGAAGCAGCACATAGATATGGTTTGAAGAATACTTCTCCCAAAGAAGCATTATCTACTTTATGAGAAATCACAGATTCTACCATATCGTCATCAGAAAGTTCACCTTCTCTCCAGCAATTGTACTTTGCATTTACAGAATTTGCAGTATTGTTATACAGCGCATAAACATTTCCACCGTTTCCGTTGTTTTTGAAAATGTTATTTCCGGCAGTAGCATCATCTCCGAGATTTGCTGTTGCGGTTCCGATGAGTGTAATTCCCCACAAATTGTTTCGGATTTGATTTCCGGTGATGGTAACCATTCCTGTAGAAGTAAGTGAAATTCCGCTTCCACCCAACATTGGATCTGCAATGGTATTGTTATCTTCTAGAATATTATTTTTAATGATTCCCGATGAAATAGTTCCTGTAACATTGATTCCAAAAGTAGTATCTTTCACAGTATTTCCTTCAATCCGGAATTTGTTGCTGGTTCCTGCAATAGGTGCAGAAGAAATTCCGCCGTTTACAAGAATTGTTCTGTCGCCGATAATGGTATTGCCAACAATTTTAAGGGAATCGCTTCCTCCTGGTCCAAAATTGATTTGCGGTCGCTTGTTGGCTGCTTTAGAATTTTTATAAAGATAATTGTTAAAAAACCTTGCAGAAACCGTAATATTTGCACCTGCAGATAAAGCAGGTTGGTCATTTTCTACAAACTGACAGTTTTGAACAGTTGGAGTTCCGGTAGAGAAAGACATTGCACCACCTGTTACCAATACTCCTTTAAAATATCTTACAATACAATTATCCATTAAAAAATCTCCTGTGGAAACGCGGATTCCACCTCCGTATTCCAAAGTGGTATTTCTCATGGTAACGTCAGAACCTGCATCAAACTGAATTCCTCTGAAAACTGCTGTAGGATCTGTCGCAGTAATCAGAATATTTCCTGCATTGGTGTTATAGATTCCTTTTACAGTAAGCAATTTTCCTGAATCTATTTTAAGAGTAGTGTCTTCGTTCATCAAGAGAGTGTCTCCTGCAGAAATTGTAATATCGTTTGTCATTTGATAATGAGAACCGTTATTTACCAAAACCGTTGGTGCTGCTGCTGAAAGTGATGCGAGGTTGTAGGTAATTCCTGTTCCGGGTGAGGTAAATTGAGCAAATGCAATTACTGAACAGAATGATAGTAATAATAAAGTAATCTTCTTCATAAAATTTTTTTTCAAAGATATGATTATTCTTAAAAATTAAAAATTCTGAAAATCTGTAAATATTGACGGCAATTATTATCGGAACAATTCGATGGGGAATCTATGATGTAAATCATTCAAAAAAGTCAGGAAACTGATAGAAACTTCTTTGGAGCTTGGTTTGTCAACTTTTGAATCTGCAGATATTTATGAGCATTACCACTTATTAATACTGAAAAAATTGCCGAAACATTTTTCGACTTTCCCTATATCACACATCAATTATAAAATAAGTTGTATCTTGCACCCGTTTTTATATCCGAAATCAATATTTGTTCATCTTTTGT
>CAZHFE010000080.1:0-8575 GCA_964532055.1 uncultured Kaistella sp.
AATTAAAGGATTATTTGGCAAGTATTCCTGCGGAAAACCTGATGAAAATTGAGGTAATTACAAGTCCGTCTTCACGGTATGAATCTTCGGGAGCGGTCATTAATATTGTTCTGAAAAAGCGTGATGATGAAGGATTGAAAGGAAGCATTTCGCTTACCAATTCACAAGCCACAAAAAATTCGCAGTATTCTAATTTCAATGTTAATTATCACAGGAAAAATTTCACACAGACTTTAACAGGAGGTTACAACGACAATACCAATGTTTATAAAAACAACAATATCAACACGTTCTATGCAAATAATGCAGTAACGGATATACAGACTGAAACCATATACAAAGGAAAAGGCAAATCTTTTTCCTCGACTTCGGAGCTTGAACTGAGCGAAAAAAACAACATCGGACTTGTTTTAGAATATTTCGGAAACCACAATAATTCTTCTGCGGAATCAATCAGTAATAATTATCTGAATGATGTTTTTCAGTATTCTAATATTCAGAACCGAAATTCTTACGGAACATATAATTCTTTGGGAGTTAATCTCTTTTACAAATATTACGACAAAGAAAAAAATAAAATCCTCGACATCAATATCGGTAATAATTATAATTCCAACGATGCTACGAGTGATTTTATCAAAAATTTCAGCAATACTCCAATTACTGAAGGAACACGGATTGTAAACGATAATAAAAACCAGAATTATTATCTCAAAATTGATTACACCACTCCTTTAGGAGAAAAAGGCGGAAATCTGGAAATCGGCGGAAAAATAAATTTCAACAATAATGTAATTCCTGCAAATTATTCTACTTTGAACAATAATATTTGGCAGTTTGATAACACGAAAAGCAACAATTTCAATTATTCCGACAATCTCAATATGGTTTATGCCAATTACAGCAAAACGTTTTTTGAAAAACTGGAAACTCGAATCGGACTTCGTTACGAACATATCAATTTTAAACTCAGACAAGATGTTGGAAATATTGAAAAAACCGAATCTTACGGAACTTTTCTCCCGAATCTTTTATTAAAATATTCGTTTTCAGATAAATATGATTTAACTTTAAATTACACACACCGTCTTTGGCGACCTTGGTTTTCGGAATTTAATCCGTTTCTAATGCCGAATGACAACGGAATGTATTCTCGCGGAAATATGGATTTGAAACCTAATCCGAGCGACAGAGTCAATCTGAAATTCGGGATTCTGAAGAAATATTTTATCTCTGCAAGTTATTGGTTCAGCAATCAGGATTATTGGCAAACTTATGTTGTGGAAAACGGAAAAACGATTGAAATGCCCGAAAATTTCACAGGAAAATCTGAAAGATATACTCTATATGCCAATACCAATCAGAATTTTCTGAAAAACAAGTTAAACGTGAATCTAAGTGTAGGATTGGCTTATGTAGACAACAAAGATTTCAACACCAAAAATAATCTTAATGCCAAAAATTATTTTACCAATTTAGAATCTTCAGCAAATATTTCCTACACCAATCTGTTCAACAAAAATATCAATATCACCGGTTGGGTAAATGTCTTCACGCAGAACAACGGAAATACTTACGGCGAAAAAGTAAGTACTTTCCACAGTATTTCTTTGACTAAAATTTTTCCTGAAAACCAAATGGAAGCAAGTATCCGCTTGAATAATATTTTCAAAAGACCAGGATTTACGGGAACTACATATAGTCCGATAGGAACAGTTTGGCAATCTTCAAAGTGGGATTGGTACGGCGTTTCTCTTACTTTTATCAAACGTTTCGGAAACCAGAAAGTAAAGGAAAACACAAAAACCGACGCGGAAAAAGAAAGTGGTGGTGGTAAATAATTTTTTAGAAATAAATATCATTAAAAAGCTGTTTCAGATAATGAAACAGCTTTTATTTTTATTCCCACTCAATCGTTGCAGGCGGTTTGCTCGAAATATCGTATGCTACACGATTAATCCCACGAACTTCATTGATGATTCTGTTGGAAACCGTTTCCAAAAATTCCCAAGAAAATTTACTAAAAGTTGCCGTCATAAAATCTACGGTATTTGCAGAACGAACAACTGCGGTATATTCATAAGTTCTTTCATCGCCCATTACACCAACCGATTTCACGGGAAGAAGCACCACAAATGCCTGAGAAACTTTTTCGTATAAATCGTTTTTATATAATTCTTCAATGAAAATATCATCGGCTTCCTGCAAAATTTTCACTTTTTCTTCAGAAACTTCACCCAAAATCCTAATTCCCAAACCGGGACCAGGAAAAGGATGTCTGTAAACTAAATGATGCGGAATTCCCAACTCCTCTCCTACTTTCCGCACTTCGTCTTTGAACAATTCACGGAGTGGTTCCAAAAGTTCCATTTTCATTTCTTCAGGAAGTCCACCTACATTGTGATGAGACTTTATCACCGCAGAAGGTCCTTTTACTGATTGGCTTTCAATGACATCGGGATAAATTGTTCCCTGTGCTAAAAACTTTGCTCCTTCTATTTTATTAGATTCTTCATCAAAAATATATACAAATTCGTTTCCGATGATTTTCCGTTTCTGTTCCGGATCTGAAATTCCTGAAAGTTTCGACAAAAACCTTTCTGAAGCATCAATCATTTTGATATTCATACGGAAATGCTCTCCGTAATTTTTCATTACTTTTCTTCCCTCATCTTTTCGCAAAAGTCCCGTATCTACGAAAATGCAAGTGAGTTGATCGCCGATTGCTTTGTGAATGAGAACCGCCGCAACGGAAGAATCTACTCCACCGGAAAGTCCGAGAATAACCTTTTCATTTCCTACTTTTTCGCGGATTTCAGCAACAGTTCTTTCAATATAATTGGTGAGTTTCCAATTTTTCTCGGCTTTGCAAATATTGAAAACAAAATTCTCGAGCATTTTTGTTCCTTCTTCGGTATGAGAAACTTCGGGGTGAAACTGCACCGTGAAAATATTTTTCTTTTCATTTGCCATTGCTGCAATTACGCCTGATTTTCCGGAAATTTCAAAACCTTCCGGAACGTTTTCCACCTCATCGAAATGGCTCATCCAAACATTAGAATTTTTGGGAATTCCTGTAAAAAGAGGATTGGAACGCAGAATTTCGAACCCCGCTTTTCCATATTCTCCTTTGCTACCTTTTTTTACTTTTCCGCCCAAAAGATGAGTGGTTAACTGCATTCCGTAGCAGATTCCCAAAATAGGAATTCCGGCATCAAAAAACGCTTTATCAATTAAATGTGCATCTTCGGCATTTACCGAACTCGGTCCTCCTGAAAGAATGATTCCGGCAGGTTTTTTGGCCAAAATTTCAGCGAGAGAAGTGTTGTACGGTAAAACTTCGGAATACACTCCGAAATCCCGAACTCTTCTTGCAATGAGCTGGTTGTATTGTGAACCGAAATCGAGGATAATAATTCCGTTTTGCATTATTAAAAAAATTAAAAGATTTAAATATTATTTTGAAGAAACTTTGACCACATGAAATATTTCACAAAAAAGCCCCGAAAAATCAGGGCATATTTTTAAAATTTTCCGATGTCTTCTCTGTAAAATTCGTAATCGAACTGAATAGTTTTGGCATCTGCATAGACTTTTTTTCGGGCTTCTTCGTAAGAATGTGCTGTTGCAACCAAACTAAGAACTCTTCCTCCGGAAGTCAAAATCTTGTCGCCGGAATTTTTCGCTCCTGCAAAAAGAACCTGACTTTCTTTAACTTTTTCAAGGTGTCTGATTTCAAATCCTGTTTCTATTTTTCGCGGATAACCACCGGAACACATCACCAAACAAACTGCTTTTTCATTTTTGAATTTCAATTCTACATCTTTTTCATCCAAACAATCGTTGATGACATCTAAAAGTTTGTTCTCCAGCAACGGCAGAATCACCTGTGTTTCCGGATCGCCTAATCTCATATTGTATTCCAGAAGATAAGTGCCGTCTTTGGTTACCATTAATCCGAAGAAAATAAATCCTTTAAACTGAATATTGTCTGCATGCAATCCTGCTAAAGTCGGCGATAAAATATTGGTTTCAAAATCTTTGTAATGTTCTGCAGTAAATTCCGGACTTGGTGCAACACTTCCCATTCCGCCTGTGTTCGGACCCTTATCACCGTTTCCTGCCTTTTTATAATCTTTCACCGGAATGCACGGAAACAGTTTTTTTCCATTTGAAAACGCAATCACAGATGCTTCAAAACCTTTCAGATATTCTTCAATAACCAATTGAATTCCGGCATCGCCATAAATTTTATCAATCATAAATTTATGAATCGTAGATTCTGCTTCGGCTAAATCATCGGCAATTACTACACCTTTTCCTCCGGCAAGTCCGCTCGCTTTGATGACTAAAGGAAATTCTTGTTTTCTGACATAATCAATCGCATCTTGATACGCCTCGAAAACTGCGGCTTTTGCGGTTTTTATTCCGTTGGTCTGCATAAATTTTTTAGAAAACGCTTTGCTTCCCTCTAATTTTGCGGCTTTTTTTACCGGACCAAAAACTTTCAGGTTGTGCTGTTTGAATTCATCGGCAATTCCTTCTACCAAAGGTGCTTCTGGACCAACAATAGTAAGGTCGATTTTTTCTTTGGTGGCAAAATGCCGCAAACCTTCTACGGTGTCTTCATTCACGTTTTGTCCCAGTTTATGAGTGGTCGGATTTCCTTTAGCAAAGTACATTTTGGTTACTCTGTGATCTTCTTTCAGTTTAAGAGCAAGAGCAGATTCTCTGCCGCCGTTTCCTACGATTAATATTTTCATATTGTAGATATTTATTATTTTTTCAATGTTACAAAATTACTAATTTGAAAATGTATTTCAAATTTAGTTCCAAGAAATATTTCAAAGATTTAAAGGATTGAATTTCAATCTCTTAATTTCTCAATTCATTATTCTTTTAATTTTATCAATGCAAAAAATGCCGCATTCCTGTAAACAACATTGGGATTTTGTGTTCGTGGGCTGCTTCTATGGAATCCGAATCTTTCATACTTCCACCGGGTTGAATGATGGCTTTAATTCCCTGCTCTGCACAAAAATCTACCACATCTCTGAATGGGAAAAACGCATCTGAAGCGAGAACCAAATCTCCGCTAAATTTTTGTTTTGCTCTTTCTACTGCTTGTTGCGTTGCCCAAATTCTGTTCACTTGTCCGCCTCCGATTCCGATTGCCTGAACGCCGTTGGAAACCACAATCGCATTAGATTTTACATATTTCACGACTCTCTGAGCAAATAATAATGATTTTTTCTGTTCTTCTGTCGGTTCATTTTCCGTAACGGTTTTGATATCTTCCGAAAACCGGTTATCGCTTCCCTGAACGAGCATTCCGCCGTCGATTTTTACCCACGTCTGTTTGTCGGAAACAGTATTTTTTATTTTGATAATTCTTAAATTCTTTTTACTTTTTAAAATTTCCAACGCCTCTTCGTCAAAATCTGTTGCCATTACAATTTCAAGAAAAGTTTTGTTGAGTTCTTCGGCTGTTGCAGCATCAATTTTAAAATTCATCGCGACAATTCCCCCAAAAATGGAAACAGGGTCGCATTCAAATGTTTTTGCATAAGTTTCTAATGCAGAAGTTCCCACTGCAACTCCACAAGGTGTAGAATGTTTCACGGCACAACACGCCATTTCGTTCTTAAATTCATCAACCACTTTCCAGCACAAATCCATATCCCTCAAATTGTTGAAAGACAATTCTTTTCCGCCCAAAATTTCAAAATCTTTCATCGCTCCGTTTTCCGTTGTGGAAACATAATACGCCGCCGACTGATGCGGATTTTCGCCATAGCGCAAATCGGAAACTTTTTTGTAGGAAGCATTCAGATATTGCGGGTATTCTTCGTCCAAAAGCATTTGGGAAATCGCGGCATCGTAAGCGGAAGTGAGGTTGAACACTTTTCCAGCAAGTTTTTTTCGGGTTTCAAATGTTGTATTTTCGTGTGTTGTGATTTCGTTTTTTACGATTTCGTAATCTTCCACATTGGTAATCACGGTAACGGATTTGAAATTTTTCGCCGCAGAACGAAGCATTGACGGCCCTCCGATGTCGATAAATTCCACTTTTTCGTCCAGAGAAATGTCTTTGTTCGCATTTTCAAAAAACGGATACAGATTCACAATAACCATATCAATCAGCCCGATTTCGTGCTGTTGAACGGTTTTCATATGTTCCTCATTATCACGAACCGCCAAAAGTCCGCCATGAACTTTCGGATGCAGGGTTTTCACGCGTCCGTCCAGCATTTCGGGGAATTCCGTTACTTCATCAATCTGAATCGGGTTCAGTCCCGCTTCTTTCAGATGTTTGAATGTTCCTCCTGTGGAAACAAGTTCATAGTTTTGGGTTTCTAAAAATTTTGCAAAATCAATCAGGTTGTTTTTGTCGGATACGCTGATTAATGCTCGTTTTTTCATTTTTACTTTTTATTTTGATTTTCCACGAATTTTATTCGTGGCTATATTTCATTATCTCAATCTATAAAAATAGTTTCCTTCATAATTATTTTCTACATTTTCATCTGAATCAAACTCAAAAACAACATTCGGAAACTTATTAAATGGGTAATTATTTTTTTCCAAAAACTCTTTATATTTATTTTCCAATTGATATTTTTTATCTTCTATTTTTTCCAGTTCCTCATTGGTTTTTACAAAAATATAAACACCAATTCCATCACTCCATTCCTCCCAAGTTATTACATAATGAATCTTAAATATTTTTATTTCTTGGTTCTCACACCAGTTAATAAATTCAGTTTCAGTTCTCGTAACAGATTTGTTATATTCCGATTTCATTTTCAAATTCTCAAATTATCTCATTAACACATTGGCAATCGCTTTCGGGAAAATATCATATTCAATTTCGTGGATTTTTTCTGCCAAAGTTTCGGGCGTTTCATTGTCATCAATTTCAGCCTTACCTTGCAGTATAATTCCGCCTTCATCAATTCCCGAGGTTACGAAATGAACCGTTGCTCCGCTTTCTTTTTCTCCAGCTTCCAGAACGGCTTTGTGAACATTCATTCCCCACATTCCTTTTCCGCCGAATTTCGGGAGTAATGACGGATGAATGTTGATGATTTTACCTTTCCATTTTTCGCAGAAATCGGATTTTAAAATAAAGAGAAATCCTGCCAAAACAATTAAATCAGTATTTTCGGGAATGAGTTTTTCAAGCATTTCGGAAAAATCTTTTCCCCGTTTTACGAGATGATTCGGAATGTTGTAATTTTTGGCTCTTTCCAAACCGTAACATTCGCGGTCTGCAACGACAAGACTGATTTTCGCATCGGGAATTTCTCCGCTGTCGATGCAGTCGATGATTCGCTGTAAATTCGTTCCTGAACCTGAAATTAGTATGACTATATTTTTCATTTTTTTCTTTTAACCACAAAGGACACAACGACTTCACAAATCTTAGTGTTTTTCGTGAAAAAACTTTGTGTTTAGAAAAGTTTAATTTTCGTTTGGTTTTCTGTAATCTCCCCGATTTCATACGCATCATCCAAAAGGTGCAATACTTTTTCTGCATGTTCCACATCTACCACAAGAACCATTCCGACACCCATATTGAATGTGCCGAACATTTCTTTTCTTGCTATGTTTCCGCGTTTTTCCAGTTCTAGCATTACGCTCGGAATTTTTATTTTGGAAGCATCAATTTTTGCACAAAGTCCGTCCCGAATAATTCTCGGGACATTTTCGTACAATCCGCCACCTGTGATATGAGCGATACCGCAAATTTTCACCTCTTCCAAAACTTTATGAATATCCTTATAATATAATCTTGTTGGAACGAGAAGTGTTTCATAAAGCGGTTTTCCTTCAAATTCTTCATGAAAATCAGGGAAGATTTTACGCACCAAAGAAAACCCGTTACTGTGAAACCCTGAACTTGGCAATGCAATAATTTTATCTCCTTTTTTGATTTTTGAGCCGTCAATTATTTCGTCTTTCTCCACAATTCCGACGCAAAATCCTGCAACATCATAATCTCCCGGTTGATACATTCCCGGCATTTCTGCGGTTTCGCCTCCGATTAATGAGCATTCATTATCTTTACATGCTTCTACCATTCCCAAAACAATTTCTGCTGCAATATCAGAATCCAGTTTTCCGCATGCTAAATAATCGAGAAAAAACAAGGGCTTTGCACCGTGACATAAAATATCATTTGCACACATTGCAAAACAATCGATTCCGATAGAATCATATTTTTTCGTGTCGAGAGCGATTTTAAGTTTCGTTCCCACCCCATCAGTTCCGCTTACTAGAACGGGGTTTTTGTAACCTGCGATTTCGTAAAACGCCCCGAAACTTCCCAGATTATTGAGAACATTTTTATTATGCGTTCCGGCAACTGCGGATTTTATTTTGTCAACGGTTTTGTAGCCCTCTTCTTTATCGACTCCGGAGGATTTGTAGGTATTCATTTTGGTTTAAAGTTTAAATTTTAAAGTTTTGACCTCTTTTGAAAATTTTAATAAAAAAAGCCGCTAATCTGTACGATTGTCGGCTTTTGCATTATTTTCCGGCGAAACATTTATTTCCAAAATTTTGGAATTTT
>CAZHFE010000081.1:0-8572 GCA_964532055.1 uncultured Kaistella sp.
GCTTCCGGAAAATAACCGGATTCTTTGTAACCTTTCCAAATTTCGCCGCTTTCCGGGTCTTTAAAATCCATCGGAAAAACCGGAAATCCGAATTTCGCACCATCTCTTTTGCTGAGTTTTCCTTTTCCTTCGGGTTTTAAAATCAGTGATAAATGTGCAAATTGCGGCGGTTCCCAATTCATTGCTTCGTACAATAAAATATGCAACGGCATTGAAGGAAGCCACTCTTCGCCACGAATGACATGCGAAATTTTCATCTCATAATCATCTACAACATTTGCGAAATGATATGTTGGCATTCCATCGTTTTTGATGAGAACTTTATCATCTAAAGTATTGGTGTTTACGGAAAATTTTCCTCTAATGATATCTTCCAGATTCAAAATTCTATTAATGGGCATTTTGAAACGCACTACATACGGAACGTTTTCGTCTAACAATTGCTGAACCTCACTTTCTGAAAGCGAAATGCTGTTTTTTAACTGATTTCTGGTTTCGTGATTATAAGAAAAAACTTCGCCTTTTGTTTCAAACTCTTTCCGGATTTTGTCTAACTCTTCCGTCGTATCAAAAGCGATATATGCGTAATCGGTTTTTAGAATTTGTTCTTTGTATCGGTCATAAATTTCGCGTCTTTCACTTTGACGATAAGGAGCGTATTTTCCGCCGTGTTTCGGACTTTCATCGGGAATAATTCCGCACCACTGCAAAGAATTCATAATATAATCTTCCGCACCTTCCACATATCTTGCTGTATCGGTATCTTCAATTCTCAAAACAAATTCACCGCCCTGATTTTTCGCAAAAAGATAATCATACAAAGCGGTTCGGATGCCGCCTAAATGTAATGCTCCGGTCGGACTTGGTGCAAAACGCACTCTTACTTTTTTCATATCCTGAAATTTATTTTTTCAAAGGTGATATGCAATCGTCATCTTTATTAGTGCTCATTTTCGAGACAATTGTTATTGACGATTTCATTGAATAAAAAATTGTGGTGCAAAATTAAGAAAATAGTGCAGTATTATTGTATTTTTGAGTAAGTTTGTTTCCGATGAAGGTTCATAAGCAAAATAAAATTTTATTTTATGTGAAAGGTTTTTCGCAAAGGTTTATTCCTGCAAAGAATATAGATATAAAACTCAATGAATTGTACCGTAAACTTAATAAAGAAGATTTGGAAGATGTGGAATTTCGGGTGGGTTATTACAACAAAATCAATACGAAAACCACACCCCGAAACGGAACGAAAATCAAGGATTTGAAGCACCCGAAAACTCCGAAATCTTATTACTTCGATACTTATGAATATGCAAAATATTTTGATGAAAATCTTGCGATAGACTTTGCTTTCGGAGATGTGAATATGATTTTGGATTTCCCGATGATTACCAAAAGCCGACCGATTGCAGAAAACAATGAAAACAACATATTGCTGAATCTGGATAAAGCAAGACATTTTGTTTCGGTGGAAGATTCTTTAAGTTTTGACGCAAAAAAAGATAAAATGATTGGCAGAGCCGCAGTTTATCAGGAGCATCGGTATAGATTTTATGAAAAATATTTTGAAAATCCCATTTGCGATTTAGGACAGGTCAACGAAAAAGGCGGAAATCCGGATTGGATAAAACCGAAAATTTCTATTCCGGAACATTTGAAATACAAATTTATTTTGAGCTTGGAAGGAAACGACGTGGCAACAAATCTGAAATGGATTATGTCATCAAACTCCGTTGTAGTAATGCCGAAACCGAAAATAGAAAGTTGGTATATGGAAGGAACTTTGAAGCCCGATGAACATTTTATCTGCATTGATGAAGATTATGAAAACCTTGAAGAAAAGTTGAATTATTATCTTGAACATCAAACTGAAGCAAAAGAAATTCTGAAAAACGCACAGCAGTATCGTCAAAAATTCAGCAATAAAGATAAGGAAGATTTGATTGCACTTTTGGTTTTGAAAAGATATTTTGAGTACATTCGCTAACTGAAAAAATGCTAACTATGTTAGAAATAGGAGAAAGACCATGGGGAATTTATTACGTTTTGGCAGATGAGCCAAATTACAAACTGAAAAGAATTGTGGTCAATCCGGGACAGAAATTGTCTTATCAATACCACCACAAACGTCAGGAATTTTGGACAATCATTGAAGGAACCGCTGTTGTTGTTTTAGACGGCGAAGAAATCCCTCTTTCTTACGGAGAGAGTATTCTAGTTCCGCAAGGTGTGAAACACAGAATTATGAATTTAACGGAAAAACCTGTGGTTTTTATAGAAGTACAAACCGGAACATATTTCGGCGAAGATGATATTGTGCGGTTGGAAGATGAGTATGACAGAAACTGATAACGATTAAAATCGTTATTTTTTTTCTAAGATTTTTCGATAAGCCATTTCAAAAGTTTCTCCCGAAAAATACTTTTTTGCCGTTTCATAAGTATTTTGGCTGTATTCTTTGTATAAATCAGGATTTTTCATAATGAATTTTATGATTTCCAAGAAATTTTCGGTTATCGGTTTTTCCTTTTCATAATTCATAAACTTGTTTGAAACCCGTTCTTTCACAGAAGAATATAACGACAAATTAGCGTCGTTTATCAAAAATCCGTTTTTGTTTTCGGGCGTTATGATTTCAGAAATTTCGCCTATATTGATTGTAACCGGAACCACTCCGTTTGCCATTCCTTCGGAGATGACCATCGGGAAACCTTCGCGAAAAGAAGTGATTAGAAGCAAATGATGTTCCAGATAAATTTTTTGCATTTTCTCGTAAGAATCAATCGCACCTATGATTTTTACATTTTCTAAATCAGAAAAATTTTCTTCAAAATTTCCTACAAAACTGAATGTGATATTAAGGTTTTCCTTTAGACATTTTTTTGCAATTTCGGTTACATAATGCGGCCGCTTCTCAAAACTGTTTCTCGCAACAAAGAGGATTTTCAGGTTTTCAAAATCCATTTTTGGGACATAAGTTTTGGGAATTTCAACTTTATTTTTAATGATTTCAATTCTGTCGAGCAATTTTTCGGAAAGGTGATTTTTTCGGTAAAGTTCTGCAAAATCATTTTTGGTTTTTTGCCCCAGAACAATTCTTGTATCAATTCTTCCGGCAACAGGAAGACTGATTTTTTCCGCAGCAAGCGGCTCTTCATAAGAAAACGCATGAATAAGGTCGATAATCTTAACATGATTCTCCAAATAAGGAATCATTTGATAAAAAAACGGATTGTTACAACCAAAAACAACCGGAGATTTTTTTTTGTTAATGGCTTTTGCAAGTGTTTTGACGTAGATTTTGTATTGCCCGCTTTTTATTTTGAAATAGGGAATAATATTGGTGTTTTCTTCAAATTCTTTTCGGAAAAAATCATTTTCAGAAGTTTTTGTGATAAAACAGGAAGTATCTTTTTTCGGGAAAATTTTTAAAATATCGGTATGAACTCTTTCTGCACCTCCGAAATGGTAAAACGGAAAAAAGAAAATTATATCTTTTAAATCAGAAAGGGATGAGCGAAACTTCGGATATTCTACCAGAAAACTTAACTTTTTGCTTTTCATTTTTTCGGTAGTTTTATTTTCCGCAGCAGGTTTCTGATTTCTCTTTCTATTTTATAGATAGTTTTGTAAGTAAATGTTTTTTTGATTTCTTTCAGTTTTTTTTGAGCACGAAACCAATTCAGCATATCGGGAAGAGAAAAATCAGTATCTAAAACCGATTCGTATATTTTTCGGTGTTTGGTGAAAATATATTCTTCCATTTGTTTCAGTTTTTCTTTATCGCTCATAAAAGACATCATAGAGTTTTCCCGCTGTCGATAATAAAACTGCACAGAATTCAACTGAACAACACGGTCTTCTTTTTTCAAAAACTGCAGCCAAAATTCCCAATCTTCATAACCGAATTTCATATTGGTATCATAACCCGAAGTTTTCTGATAGTCTTCTTTTTTGAAAACACCCGAACAAAAAACGTGATTGATGAAAACCAATGTTTCATAATCATATTCCGGCAAATCCCAGATTTCGTTTTTAGCATCAAAAAGACGTGCTTTACAATATACTAATTTGGTATCGGGATTTTTTTCAAACTCTTTTTTTGCCAATTCCAGATATTGGTTTCCTATTTTATCATCGCCGTCTAAAGGAAGAATGAAAGTGCCTTTTGCAGTTTTAATACCATTGTTTCTGCTTGCAGCAAGCCCCTGATTTTGCTGGTTCAATTTAATAAAACGGGAATCTTTGGAGCAATAATCATCAATTATTTTTTCTGAATTATCTGTTGAACCATCATTTACAATGATACATTCCCAATTCGCAAAAGTCTGCAGCAATACGGAATCTAACGTTTCTGCAAGATATTTTTCCTGATTGTAGCAAGGAACAATAATTGAAAACAGCGGAGAACTCATCAGTTGAATTGGCTTTTTTGGTTGGCTTTGTCAAATATATTGAGAAAAAAGTCTACAGATATTATCAACTTTCCGTTATTCGTTTAATCCAACTGCTGAAACCGTATTTTTCAACAATTTCATCTGGTATTTCGTGATACGGAATTTTAAAAAAATCGTCAATAGCATCGTAATTATTATTCTCGATAACAAAAATATTATTTGGATTGTAAAAATCGCATTTTTTCACCATAATATTATCGGTAATCACTTTCTTTTTATAATAAAGTGCTTCAAAAAAACGAATAGAAAGTCCGTTGTGAACAGGGTCAACAAAATCTAATAAAACATCGGCTTTTTCTACATTTTTCAAATTATCTGCAAAAGTGATTCTGTCTTTTATATACGTTATTTTCGGATTTGTGATTTGTGATTTTTCGGTGTATTGTATGAAAAAAGCAAGTTCGACATTCCGTTTGGAAATTTCTTCAATAAAGCGGTTGATTTTTTCTTCTCTGTTTTCCCAGAACAATCCCACGAAATACAAACGGGGTTTTTCTCTGTTATAGGTTTTATAAACAGCCGGAGCAAAATCGAAATAGAAATTGGTTATCGGTTTCACGTGCTGTTTTTCATCTTCCGTATCGAAGCAGAAAAATGTGTCAAAAAATGAAATATATTTTTTGACTTCGGGAAATTTTTCAATTCCGTCCCACTGATAAGCGATGAGTTTGCTGGTTTTTTCTTTCAGCTTCCGAATGACATCAATTGGGAAAGAATCCGGACGAATCACTAAAATATAATCTAGCTTTTCTCCGATTTCGTCAATTATTCTGTGATATTCTTTGAGTTTATATGCTGTTGCAAGTTTCTTCTTATAATTCTTGTCTTTCAAAAAAGTTTTCCTAAAAAAATTGATGATTTTTTCAAAACCTTTATATCTGAATTTTGTAGGATTCTCTGTCATTACTTTCGCCGAAAATCCCGATTTCTCAAGATTTCTGAGAAAAAGTTGCGGAAAATCAGAATAATCCGGCATTACCAGAAGAAATTTTTTCTGTAACATTAACTTCATTTATTTTAATAAATATTTGATTTTAAATAACTTATATTTTTTTCTGATGCTGTTCACCGGATTTTTGAAAAAATATTTTTTCATTTTTTCCAACGGAAATACAGAAATTTTATTCAAAGCCATGTAATAGGATTCATCAGATTTGGAAATCCAATTTTTTGAAACCGGATTATGATACGTTTCCCGCATCGTTTTTTCAAAATTTCTCAGAGATTGCGGCGTTATTCTGTGTTCTTCCCGTATTGCAAAATCAATAATGAGTTTTTTTAAATAGAGAAGATACCATTCCGCTACTCCCGAAAAATAAGGATTCCGGACATATTTTTGAAAAATAATTTCTGTTATTTTACAGTAAGAATCAAGGTTTTTGTCCCCCGCTTTTTTTGTGATAGAATGTTCATTGTCAATCCTGTAAAAATAAGTCGTATCGTTGATGAATTTTACTTTTTTGGCTTTCAGCATCGTTTCAAAAAACCACAATTCGTCTTCGTGGAAAATTCCCCCTTCAAACCGAAGTTCATTTTTAACCAAAAATTCTCTGCGATATAATCTGTTTTGTGCAACAGGCGACAAACCTTTTTCAACAGTACGTTTCAGAATATCCTGATTGTTGTTGCTAAAAACAATGTTTCCTTCTTTCGGGTGCTGTAATTGGGATATGTCCGTTTTTATTTTAAATTCTACTGTTGCCGTAATTCCCGTAACAATATCATAAGAATCTTTGGAAGAATTGGTCATTAATTTTTCTAACGCGCCTTTCGGGAGGGTATCATCTGAATCGGCAAAAAAAATGAAACTTCCTTTTGCTTTTTGCATTCCCTCATTTCTTGTTGCAGACAATCCTTTATTTTCCCGTGAAATCAAAGAAAAACGCTCATCTCTTTCAATGATTTTTTTGATGATTTCTTCGGTTTTGTCGGTGCTTCCGTCATTAATGATGATACATTCCCAATGAATATAAGTTTGTGCAGATATTGATTGTAAACATTCTTCAACAAATTCTTCAACATTGTAACAAGGCAGAATAATGGATATTAAAGTTTTTTTGCTCATTTTTTCACAATTCTTGTGTATAAATCAGGATAATATATCCACAAACGAAGATATAAATAATATTCAATTCCGATGTAACCAAGAGAATACGAAAGGAAATCTTTCAACTGCTCTCTCATAAATTTTTTCTCTGAAACAAATTCGCCGACTTCAGTTTTACGGATAATTCTCTTCATAACCATTAAGATTTTTTTCAGCATATTACGTATAATATGTTTCCGGTTTGGGAAATTTCTTTCGGAAACATAGTGATGACTTTCCAATATCGCCTGAAAAAAATGAAACGCTCGTTCCGGAGTGAGATTATGTGATAAACTATCGGGAAATTCTATGTAATGGTAAAGTTTTTTGTTTGAAATAACGATTTTTTCGGCTTTGTCGAAAACTTTAAATAATGTAAAATAATCCTCAAACGCTTGAAGATGTTCAGGAAAATTGATATTATCAAACAAATTTTTGCGGAACAGTTTTCCCCACGGATGACTTTGAATTTCTTTGTCTTCCAATAATAATTCCAATCCTTTTTCTCCGGAAATTATTTCAACTTTTTCTTCTGTATCACTTTCCGTTATTGTATCATCAGTAAATAGTTGTTCATGAAACGGCTGAACAATACTGATGTCCGAGTTGTTTTTTATAAGATGTTCCAACAAAACGGAACAATAATTTTTTTCTACCCAATCATCAGAATCCACAAAACAGATATATTCTCCGGAAGCGGTTTTTATCCCGACATTTCTCGCTTTTGAAACTCCGGAATTCTGTTGATGAACAATCACAATTCTCGAATTTTTTTCTCGAAATGTATTGACGATTCCGGAAGTTTTATCCGTAGAACCGTCATCAATAACCACAATTTCGATGTTTCCGTAATCCTGATGAATAACCGATTCCAGGCATTTCCCAATCGTCGCTTCGGAATTGTAGCACGGAATAATGATGCTGATTAATGGCGGATTATTCATAAACGATGTAGTCTTTTGAAGTTTCTTCTAATCCGTTTTCGCACCGTGTTTTTTTTAAAACTCGAAGCTTTTCAATGACTTCTATCTGTGCATCGTGCTTACTTTTATCGCTTTCATTATGAAAAAGATGATATTGGATTCCTGAGAATTTCAGTTTTCTTTTTTTCAAACCGAGATTCACAAAACGCTGTGCAAGTTCTTTATCTTCTGCTCCCCATCCTTTCAAACCGTTGTTGTAGCCGTTTACTTGCAAAAAATCTTTTCTCCAAAAAGCCATATTGCTTCCCATAACTCCGTCCGCAGAATTTTCTTCTTTCGGCTTGAAAAGGGAACTGTAAAAAGGAATTCTGAGTCCGTGTTCGCGCCGTTTCAAATCTTTACTTAAAAAACTAACGGAAACCGAATTTTGATTCAGCAGTTCTTCGGTTTTTGCTTTGCCAATCATTGCTCTTCTTCCTTTGATAAAGGAATTTTCTTTGGCAAAATTTTTATGGTCTTCAATAAAATTCGGGTGCAGAATCACATCTCCGTCAATTTGGACGATGTAATCTCCTGTTGCTTCCAAAAGTCCTTTATTTCGGATTTCGGCTAATTTGAAACCACTGTCTTCGTGCCAAATATGTTTTATTTTCCCGGGATAAAGCGTTCTGAATTCGTCAATAATTTGTTTGGTTTTTTGTGCAGAACCGTCATCTGCAATAATGATTTCTTCCGGAAAAACCGTTTGACGCAGAATACTTTTTAAACACAAATCCAACGCTTTATGCCAATTGTAAGTGGATATGAGTAAAGAAACTGTCATTTTGATTTTTGAAATTCAATCAGTTTTGCTAAAGTCAGAAATTTGTATTGTGCTTTCAGAACGGCAAAAATAAAACCCTCTTTTCCGTCGCGGAATCCCTGTTTAAGGAAATAATATTTAAAAAACCATGAAAACGGGGAAAATAAAAGTTTGAAAAAATCGACTTTTTTATGCTTTCTTTTCGGGATTTCTGCGGTGGAATAGGTGTTGTTTTTCGCTTCAATCATCGAAACGGAATCATCGGCAAGATGTTCCATTGCCAAATTTTTTTTTCGGGAATCTA
>CAZHFE010000082.1:0-8450 GCA_964532055.1 uncultured Kaistella sp.
TAATATTTTTAATCTCTACTATTTTTATGCAAACTTAAGTGGTATTGGCAAATGCAATTCATAATAATTTCTTAATTTTACTACGAAAAATTTATTGAATGAAAGAGATAAAATTGGCTTTGCTCGATATGAACAATAACAAAGCAAACCAAGGAATGCGTAATATAAAAGAGATTTCGCAGCAGTTTAAAGAACAGTGCGGCGAAACCGTAAAAATAGAAATATTCGATGTCCGCTATAAAAATGAAGTTCCCGATATTGAAGATTTCGATATTTTCATTTCTTCGGGAGGACCGGGAAATCCGCACAGAGAAGGTTACGAATGGGAGGATAAATATGCCGATTTTTTGGATAAAATCTGGGAGCATAACCGAAATTCTGAACTGAAAAAATATTTGTTTTTGGTTTGTCATTCTTTTCAATTGGCGAGTATTCATTGGAATTTAGGGAATATCTGCAAAAGAAAATCCTACTCTTTCGGAGTGATGCCGATTCACAAAACCGAAGAAGGCGAAACCGATTTTCTTCTGAAAAATCTTCCCGAACCTTTTTACGCCGTAGATTCCAGAGCATATCAATTCATTGAGCCGAATCATCAGAAATTAGAAGAAATGGGAATGAAAATCGCAGCGCTGGAAAAAGTTCGTCCGCACATTCATTTAGAAAGAGCAGTAATGGCGATTCATTTTTCCGATGAAATTTTCGGAACGCAGTTTCACCCGGAAGCAGACCCGAAAGGAATGCTGGAAAATCTGAAAGACGATAAAAATAAAGAAGCGATGATAGAAAATTTCGGTATCGAAAAATACTTGGAAACTATTGATAGAATGGACGATAAAGATAAAATCATTCTCACGCAACAACAGATTCTGCCAAGATTTCTGAGATTTGCAGGTGAACAGATTATGAAAGAATTTGAACCGGCTTAAAAAAACTAACAAGTGATACCAAAATACAGACAGCAATTCAACCAAGAATTTACCCCCGAAAAGTATAATGAAGTTATTGATATTTTAGAAGAAAAAAGCGGAATAAAACCACTATTTCGTATTTCTGAATCTCCGATTTTTTTAACCAAAACATTCAAAGAAAAACTTCAAAACGCGTGCAACAGTATTATTTCTCAAATTAAAGAAATGCCACAGGAAGAACTTTCAAAAGCAATTCCTGCAAACTGCAACGTTCCGAATGATACCAAACAACCCCATTTTTTTACTATTGATTTTGGAATTTGCAAAAATGAAAATAATGAAATTGTACCTCAATTAATTGAATTACAAGCATTCCCTACTATGTATTATTTTCAGAAAGAATTACAGAATGCTTTTATGAAAACCTACCCTTTTCTGGAAGATTTGGAGCCACCGATTGCAGACAGCGAATATTATGATGATTTAAAAAACCTGATTGTAGGTAATGAAAATCCCGAAAATGTAATCCTGCTCGAAATTTATCCGGAAAAGCAAAAAACGAACATCGACTTTTATCTTACCGAAAAAAAATTAGGAATAAAAACAGTTTGTCTGACTAAAGTAAAAAAAGAAGGCAAAAAATTGTATTACGAAAACAGCGGCAAACTAACCGAAATTAAAAGGATTTACAACCGTGTCATTTTTGATGAACTTGATAGAATTCCCGATTTAAAACCCGGTTTCGATTTCCGTGATGAATTAGATGTAAAATGGATTACACACCCGAATTGGTTTTTTAAAATCTCAAAATACATTCTACCAAAATTAGAGCACGAATATGTCCCGAAAAGTTATTTTTTAAATGATTTTCCGGAAGATGAAAATCTAAGTAACTTTGTATTAAAACCCTTGTTTTCATTTGCAGGAAGTGGTGTAAATCTGTACCCCACAAAAGTAGATTTAGCCAAAATTGAAGACCGAAGCAATTATATTCTGCAAAGAAAAGTAAATTATGCTCCAATTTTTGCAGACCCGAATAACGAATTTTCTAAAGCAGAAATCCGACTTTTGTATATTTGGAACGAAGATGCAGAACGACCGCACCTTATGGAGCATTTGGTAAGAATGACCAAAGCAGAAATGGTAAATGTAGATTTCAATAAAAAGGACGCAATTTGGATTGGTGGTTCTACTGCGTTTTTAGAATCGTAAAAAAATCATACATATCAACAAAAATCCCGACTGAAAAAGTCGGGATTTTATATATATGAATACTACTTATTAATGATTCATTTCAATGCTATGTGTTGCATCAACTTTGTTGATTTTTTTATCAAGCGTTTCAAATTTCTCTTTTCTGTTGCTCTCAATCTTATCTTTATGCATTATTGCTAAAGTCGGCGCAATAACCAAAGAAACGATAGACATCAGTTTAATCAGAATATTCATTGACGGTCCCGATGTATCTTTGAAAGGATCACCAACTGTATCTCCTGTTACAGACGCTTTGTGTGGTTCAGAACCTTTGTAGTGAGTTTCACCGTTAATATCCACTCCTTTTTCAAAAGATTTTTTGGCATTGTCCCATGCTCCTCCTGCATTGTTTTGGAACATTCCCATCAAAACTCCGGAAACGGTTGCTCCTGCTAAGAATCCTCCCAAAACTTCAGGTCCGAAAATAAAACCTACCAAAAGTGGAGAAACAATAGCAATTGCTCCCGGTAAAAGCATTTTTCTGATAGATGCATCAGTAGAAATCGCTACACATTTTTCGTATTCAGGTTTTCCTTTTCCTTCCAAAATTCCAGGGATTTCGCGGAACTGTCTTCTCACTTCTTCTACCATTGCCATTGCAGCTTGTCCAACCGCTGTAATTGCCAACGAAGAGAATATGAAAGGAATCATTGCTCCTATAAATAATCCTGCCAAAACATCGGCTCTGTAAATATCGATTCCGTCAATTCCTGCAATTCCTACGAATGCTGCAAATAAAGCTAAAGCTGTTAATGCAGCAGAAGCGATTGCAAAACCTTTTCCTGTTGCTGCCGTTGTATTTCCAACCGCATCGAGAATATCTGTTTTCTCACGAACTTCTTTCGGCAATTCGCTCATTTCAGCAATTCCACCTGCGTTATCCGCAATCGGTCCGAAAGCGTCAATCGCTAATTGCATTGCTGTTGTTGCCATCATTCCGGCTGCAGCAATTGCAACTCCGTACAATCCTGCACAAAGATAAGAACCGTAAATTCCGCCTGCCAAAACAATAATTGGTAAAAGTGTAGATTCCATTCCTACGGAAAGTCCACCGATAATATTGGTTGCATGACCTGTAGAAGATTGTTTTACGATGCTAGAAACCGGACGTTTTCCCATCGCGGTATAATATTCGGTAATGATACTCATCAAAGTTCCTACAACCAATCCGACCATAATTGCACCGAAAACTCCCATTTTTGTAAATTCATGACCTCTTAAAACCATTGTTTCAGGAAGAAGATAATTCACTAGGAAATAAGAAGAAACCGCGGTAATCACAATACTTCCCCAGTTTCCTAAGTTCAAAGCGTTTTGAACGGCAGTAACAGAGTTTCCTGCACTATCTTTAATTTTAACAAATAGAGTTCCGATGATTGAGAAAATAATTCCTGTTCCTGCAATAAGCATAGGAAGAAGAATTGGTGCAAATCCACCAAAAGCATCTGAAGATAAGGTTTCTCTTCCCAAAACCATTGTTGCCAAAACTGTTGCTACATAAGAACCGAACAAGTCAGCTCCCATTCCGGCAACATCTCCAACATTATCACCAACATTATCTGCAATGGTTGCAGGATTTCGCGGGTCGTCTTCCGGAATTCCGGCTTCAACTTTCCCTACTAAATCTGCACCTACATCGGCTGCTTTGGTATAAATTCCGCCACCAACTCTCGCAAAAAGTGCTATGGATTCTGCACCGAGAGAAAATCCGGTAAGAATCTCAATCGTTCTTTCCATTTCGTGGGAATCAACTCCTGAATTTGGAGCAAAAATCTGTTTGATTATAATATATGCAGCACCCAAACCTAAAACAGCAAGACCTGCAACTCCCATTCCCATTACAGAACCACCTGTAAAAGAAACTTTCAGTGCTTTTGATAAAGAAGTTTTTGCAGCTTCTGCAGTTCTTACATTAGATTTTGTGGCGATTTTCATTCCTATAAATCCTGCCAATGCAGAAAGAATTGCCCCGAAAACAAACGCTAAACCGATGCTCCAATGAGAGTTGGCATTTGAAGTGCCCATTAAACCGAGCAAAATTGCAACAATGGCTACGAAATAAAGCAAAATTTTGTATTCTGCTTTCAGGAAAGCCATTGCGCCGTCTGCAATGTGGCCGCTGATTTCCTGCATTTTTTCGTTTCCTGCAGGTTGTTTACCTACCCAAGAACTTTGCAGAAAGGTGTAAACCAATGCGATAATACCAAATATCGGTACTAAAATAAATAAATCCATAGATTCTCTTTTTATGTTAATTTTTTGTTAATAAAATGAATGCCCGAAAATACGCAATTATTTTAAATCAGCAATGGTTTTTGCTAAAAATAAGGCGTATATTCAATTACTTTTTTAATGATTACCCGCCAAATTTATTGGCATAATCATTCATTGAAGAAATGATTACTCTTTTGGCATGTTCTGCTCCGTAAACGGTTTGTATTCTACATTTCGCAGGTTCACCGGGGAGATTTTTATACGTCAGAAAATAGTGCATCAACCGTTTTACTTCTGCTTCGGGAAGTTCTGTAATATCTCTAAAATGTCCGAAAGCGTGATCGCCTTTCATTACTGCAACAATCTTGTCATCGGCTTCTCCTCTGTCAATCATTTTGAAACCACCGATTGGGATTGCTTCCATCAACATTCCGCCGTTGTGAATATTGTGCGAACTGAGCACACAAATATCAAGCGGGTCTAAATCACCGCTTGTTACATCATCTGCACCGCTTTCTTTGGCGAGTTTCATCACTTCATCATGACAATACGTTCTGGGAATAAAACCGTATAATGCAGGAATAATATTAGAAAACTGCTGTGGTCGGTCAACTTTCAGGTAACCGCTTGCTTTATCTACTTCATATTTTATGGTATCGCTCGGAACGATTTCTATAAATACGTTTACAACATTCGGCACATCATCTCCTGCCGAAATTCCGTGCCATGGATGTGCTTTAAAATTAGGTATCATTATTTTTTAATTTACAATTAGGTTTTCTTTTCTTAAATCATCAAGTGTTTGCGAAATATAATCTTCACCATTCATATAATTCATCAGGAAAACCGTTTTAAAATCCTGTAAAGTAGCACCTGCACTAAGATTTTCGTAGGTTTTATGTAAAAGATGAAGGATATTGTTTTTACTGTTCACAATATTGTTCCACGAGTTTTTCGGGAGGTAAAGCTGTTGAGAAGCATTGTAATCAAACTCTTCGGTAATGGTTTTTTCGATGAGGAAAATAAATTCGTGTATCGCTAAATCAGGGTTGAATTTAGTTACCAAATTAGACGGTTTTATTCTTTCTAAAAACAAAGTGAGCCGTTCAAATGCATGAATCCGCTGTTCTGAACTTCCTCTTACGGTTAAGAGTTTCAGTTCTCTGTTTTTTAACTTGATGTAGGAATAGACAAATTGTCTTGCAAAAATCAAAAAAGGAACTGCAATCAATAATGCAAATGCGTATGGAAAATATACTGAATCTATCATCGGGTATTTTTGAGTTGGCAAAATTAGGGATTATATCTCAAAATTCTTACTGTTTGACAACTTTGTATATTATTTCTCTTGATTTTTTGTATAAACGAGGGTTTCAAATATTAGCATTTTATGATGATTTTTCTATGAATGTATTTTTAGAATTATTAATATAAATGAGCGATAAAATGATGAGCAAATAAAAACCTAACATCATTCGGTTTACCAACATCGGGAAAATTAAAAACCGCAAAAAAACCGTAGAATATATCATTATAAAAAACAAGCATATTGAGTAATTATTTTTCACTTTTATAAACTCCATTTTCTTTGCCAAAATCATTACAATGAAAATTAATAAAATTGGGAAATAAGAAGTATTAAATTCAAAGAAAATTTTGCTTTTGATTACTCTTAAATAATCATTAAATTGCAATATATCTGGATTTGAAATAGGATAAAGCTGAACTTTTACATACTGATTCATAAACACGGTAATCCAAGAAATTTGGTTAAAATATTGAATCACTAAAAAAGCCGAAAGTACGTAAAAATAAGAAAGGTATAATTCTGTATTTTTTATTTTCAGTTCCTTTTTTTGAAACAAAAGAAAAATGAATAAAAAAGTATAAAAAATGATATAATCAGGTCTTGTCAACACGCACAGCATTGCAAAAACAGTTGCAGCAAATATATTTCTTTTCATTACAAAAACGTAAAAACTAAGTAACAACAATAAACATGAAAGATTATCAGGTGCAGCATGTCTGCTTGAATCTAACAATGGTTTGAATAATGAAAACATAACCGCCAAAGACAAAGCTAAATAACTGTTCTTTAAAATTTTCAGTAGAAATGTGAAAATCAAAATCAGTATTAAGACGTACGAAATTATTGAAATGAGAAATGTAGATGTAGCCGCATCAAAACCCAATTTGAAAAATAGCAAATTAACAAAATTATAAAATGGTTTAACCGAGAAAAGTTGGAGTTCTTCTTCAAAAATTTCAGGATTTTCAGCAATATTTTTATAGTAGGTATTTTCGCCAATGGTTATTTCTTCTCTTCCGGTATGATCAATCTCTGAGTGTGTAAAATTCTTTTCCTTTAGTTCTTCAAAGACTTTATGATGAATTTCCGCTACATCCATTTCAGGGAAATTCTGTTGATAAATCAATCCCATATATGCTTCAATATCTGTGTTGAAATATTGATGAGTAAACAGATAATAGGACATTCCCAACAAATAGATTGAAAAGAAAAAGTATAATAGTTTTATTTTAATATTGCTCATCACTTACTTTTTATTTAAGCCGTAAAATTTTCTTCAGCATCTCTTTTTTAGAGTTTAAAATGTATTGATATGGCATCAATTCCGGTCGAAATCCTCTAAAAAACTCTTCAATAGCAGGAATTTCACTTCCTTCAAAATCAAACATTTTGTGTTCTATTGAGTTTTTTATGGCATCATCAACCAAAATTGAGGCACCGTTTAATTTGATGAATAGTTTATCATTAATCGTTCCCAAAGCAGCGACCGTTTTTTGGTCTTCATATAAAACAATCATATTGATTATTTCTTTCTGAAGTTTGAAAACAGGGAATTTCATAAAACCATGCTCATAAAGTTTTTCTAATTTTATGATATATTTTGCCTTTTCATTTTCACTTTTGAAACCGATTAGATTTTTATCAATAAAATTTTTTGCCGTATTAAAATCTATAAATTCTTTGCTTGTTTTTTCCTCCGTTTCTTTATCTAACCTTAGTTTTCTTTTTCGCTTTGGAGAATATTTTTGATAAACCGCTTCGTATTTTTCGGGATAAATGATATAATTTTTTCGCGTTTGGAGTTTTTCTGAGAATTTATTTTTGTCATTAAAACCGTAATACATCACTAAATAATGCTTTTTGAAATATTGTAAAAACAAATCGTTTATCTCTTGAGAATCTATTTTTGAGAAAATCCCAAGTTGTTGACAACCAATCGGATTGATAACGATTTTAAAGCCAAATTTCTTAATATAAGCAATTGGCATTACTGCTTCGTAATCGTTCAAAACAATAATCTCCCAATTTTTATCTGCCATTATATCTAAAAATATTTTTGAGCCGGAATATTTTCGCTGCTCAGAATTTTCTAAACAACGTTCATATTTTTCAAAATCTATTTCATGATATTTTAATCGTTTTATCATAATAAACCTTCGTCTGCAAAACTAAAGTAAGCATTTTGAGTGATAATAAGATGGTCGAAAAGTAGAATGTCAAGAATTTTTCCGGCTTCAAGAATCTGTTTTGTCAAGTCCAAATCTTGCTGACTTGGTTTCAGATTTCCTGATGGATGGTTGTGTGCAATGATGATTCCTGTCGCAAAATTTTCTATTGCCGCTTTAAAGAGAATGCGTATATCTACGATTGCACTACTGATTCCGCCCGAACTGAGTTTTGATTTCCCGATAAGTTTCGCGCTCTGGTTTAAGAAAAGCACCCAAAATTCTTCGGTTTGCAAATCTGAAAGAAACGGCGATAGAATTTTGTAGCTGTCTTGGCTTGTCTCGATTTTTATTTTTTCGGGAACTTCCTGTGCGGCTCTTCTTCTGCCAATTTCCAGCGAAGCTGCTATGGAAATTGCTTTCGCCTCTCCTACTCCTTTGAATTTCATTAAATCTTTTACAGATAATAAGCTCAGTTTATTCCAATCATTTTGAACAGATTGCAAAATTTTTCTCCCCAATTCTATGGCAGTTTCTTCCCGGTTTCCGCTTCCCATAATGATTGCCAATAATTCTGCATCAGAAAGCGAATTTCTG
>CAZHFE010000083.1:0-8326 GCA_964532055.1 uncultured Kaistella sp.
GCCAGTTCTCAACTTTTCGTTTTGCCATAAACCACATTCCGACCAGGAAAATTGCAGTGGTGAAAACATCGAGCCGATTTGCCCAATCGAGATGATACAATCCCAAATCTGTATTTTTCATAGAAAATCCGTTGTCGATAAACGGTTTATAATAATAAACGATGACCACAAAAACCAAACTTAAACCAAACAAGATTCCTGCGAAAAGCCATTCCTTTTTATCTGCCCGTGAAACTTCTACGTGAATATGGTCTTCGGAATTTTTTGACCAGAGAATCCAGCCGTAAATGCTCATAATCGTATAATATACATTAATCATACAGTCTCCCAAAAGTCCAAAAGCAAAATAAATGTAAATAAAAAGTGCAGTTGAAATAATTCCGGTAGGATAGACCCAAATGTTTTTTCTGATAGAGAAATAAACGCTCAGCAAACCGAAAAATGCAGCAACCGCTTCCAATACGATTTGATAAGTTTCGTAGGATTGATAAGGTTTCAGAAAGAGTTCGTGGAGATTCATATTTTTCAAAGATATGAAAATCTAAAAAAAATTAAACCCCTAAAATTTTTAGGGGTTTAATAATATTAAAAAAATCAGGAAATAATAATTTCGGGTTTCATTATAATTTCAGATTTCACAGAATTGGAAATCAGACAGTTCGCTTCGGATTTCTGAAGAACACGCTCTGCTTTTTCACGGTCTTTTTCATCGGTTAGGGTTACAGTTGGTTTCAGAATGACTTCGGTCATCAGAAACTTACCTTCAATCTGTTCCAGTTTTCCGCTTGATTTGCATTTGAAATCGGTATATTCCAATCTCGAATTTTCAGCAATTGCCAAGAAAGTAGTCATCAGACAACTTGCCACTGCAGAAGTGAAAAGATGTTCCGGTGACCAAATTCCTTCCATACCTTTCGGGAATTGTGGCGGAGTAGCGATTTCTACGGTTGTTGAAAGTTCTGGAGAAGACATTTCCCCTTTTCTGTCGTTGTTCCACTGTATATCTACGTTGTAATAATGTGTATTCATCTTTTTAAATTTTATTGTTTAAACTCATCCAACCTCCTCCGTTATAAACTTCGGTATAACCTGCTTTTTTCAGGATATTCTGTGCAGAAGCACTTCTCATTCCCGATGCACAACAAGTAATAATAGGTTTGTTTTTATCCTTTAATCTCGACAGATTCTGTGAAAGTTGGTCAACAGGAATATTGATAGAATTTTTAATATGACCACCTGCAAATTCACCTTTGCTGCGTACATCTACAATCACCGCATTATTTTTAACCAGTGCTGAATAATCGGTTTTATCTAAACCGAAAAGATTTTTAATAGTATCAAACATAATTCTGAATTTTATTGATACCGCAAAATTACGCCGTGAAAAAACGCTGTACAGTAACCAATATCACACAACTTGGATTTTGTTCCGCGAGAGAACGAGCAATCCGTCTTTTTCCATTTTTTTCAGAACGCGGCTCGTTGCTTCCCGCGTAATTCCGAGTTCATCTGCAAGTTGCTGATGAGTTACCGAGATTTCTTTGGACTGATAAAGTTGGGTTTTCTGGTGAAGAAGATGCAGCAGCCGCGAATCTGCTTTTTGGAACGCTACGGAATTGACCACATCGAGAAGTTCATCGAAGCGTTTTTGGTAGAGGTTAAAAATAAATTCTGTCCAGTCGGGATATTTTTTTATCCATTCTTTTACTTTATCGGTAGGAATAATGAGGATTTCGGCATCTTCTTCCACAATGGCTTTTATTTTAGACGTTTCACGGTTCATTCCCGAAAGTATGGAAACAATGCAGCTTTCACCCGGAGTAAGATAATAGAGCAGGATTTCTCTGCCGTCTTCTTCGGTTCTGATGACTTTGATGCTTCCCGAAAGTACAACGGGAATATTTCTGATATAGGAATCCATATCCAGAATTACAGAACCCGCAGAAAAGGTTTTGATATTGCCGGAATCGGTCATTTCTTTCTGCAATTCTGCACTGAAAATCTCGTGAATGTTCATTGGGTAAATTGTTTTTTGACAAAAATCTGCATAAATCTAATGATTTCAAAATGAATGGTAAAAAATATTTTTTATATGAAAATCAGTTTTTTAGCGTGTAAAGTTTAAGAATGATGAAAGAAATTTTGATATAAAATGTTAATCTTGTTAAAAATTTTATACTTTCGTAAAATCTAAAAAAAATAAACAATGTCAAATATTTGGATGAAAAAACCAATGGAAGCGTATGAAGCCGACATTGAGAAGAGCCAGTTGAAACGCGTTTTAGGAAAATGGAGTTTAACGGCAATCGGAATCGGCGCGATTATCGGCGGCGGAATTTTCGTACTTACCGGAACAGGAGCGTATTATCACGCAGGTCCTGCTTTAGCACTTTCTTTCGTTATAGCAGGAATTGCCTGTGTTTTTGCAGCACTTTGCTATGCGGAGTTTGCTTCTATTTTGCCTGTTGAAGGTTCTGCGTATGCATATGCTTATGGAACGGTAGGTGAAATTTTTGCATGGATTATCGGTTGGGGATTGATTTTGGAATACGCAATGGGTTCTATGACGGTCGCTGTTTCTTGGTCAGGATATTTTAATAAATTTCTGCATATGTTTGGTCTGGATTTGCCGAATTGGCTTACAACAGATCCGCAAACTTATATCGCGGCAGGAAATTCAGGATTTTCTATGAATCTTCCGGCATTGTTAATTGTACTTTTTGTTATTTCTATTTTGGTAAGAGGAACAAAAGGTGCTGCAAAAGCCAATAATTTTATTGTTGTACTGAAAGTTTCTGCGATTATTTTCGTGATTATTGCAGGAGCATTTATTATTTTCAGTTCGGCTGAACCTTTCAAAAACTGGATTCCTTTCATACCTGAACCAACTATCATTACAGAAAACCAAGTTTCGCATTCTGCTTACGGAGTTGCCGGAATTGTAGCAGGAGCATCGGCGATTTTCTTTGCGTATGTAGGTTTTGATGCGGTTTCTACACAAGCAGGTGAAGCGATTAATCCGAAAAAAGATGTTCCGTTTGCAATCATTGCTTCGTTGGTGATTTGTACACTTCTTTATATTTTGGTTTCTCTGGTTTTGACGGGAATGATGCATTATACCGATTTCAACCCGCTCGGTAAATATCCCGATGCGATAAAAGCACCCGTTGCTTATGCATTTGATATTGCAGGGCATTCCTGGGCAGGATATATTATTACCATTGCAGCAACGGTAGGTTTGATTTCCGTTTTGATGGTAATGATTATGGGGCAGTCGAGAATTTTCCTCGGAATGTCAAAAGACGGTTTGATTCCTAAAACTTTCTCTAAAGTAAATGTAGCAACTGGAGTTCCGAGAAAAAACCTGATGATTTTGGGAGCGGTGATTTCTGTTGTTGCGGCATTTACGCCGATTAATGATTTGGCACATATGACAAGTTTCGGGACATTGTTTGCGTTTACGATGGTTTGTGTTGCAGTTTGGGTTTTGCGTGTGAAAGAACCGAATTTACAGCGAAATTTCAAAGTTCCTGCGTTGCCCGTAATTGCTTGTCTGGGAATTTTAATCAATGTTTATCTGATTATCAATCTGAGCAAAGAAGCACAAACGTATTCTTTTATATGGTTGATTTTAGGATTTGTCATTTATTTCCTATACAGTAAAAGACATTCAATATTGCAGAACGGTGGTTTCGGCGAAACGTTCAAAGCAGAACAGCAACCGCTGGAAGAAGTTGATATTGACATCGACAACAAAGAGTAAAAAAACAAAATCCGTCTTACAAACAAGACGGATTTTTTATTTTCGTGAAAGTTTTCCTATTTTTATCAGATGAAAAAATTCGGTTTAATTCTTTTGCTGTTTCCTGCAATATTCTATTCCCAAAAATTGAGAATAGATACTTTATTAACGGATAAAATCAGCATTCGTGCATTGCAGATTTGGGATAAAAAAGTGTGGTATGCAGGAACAGATTCTAAATTCGGATACGTGAGTTTAAAGGATTCTAAGGATAAAAAGCAGATACGTTTTTCCAAAAAAAATCTTCAATTTAGAACTTTGGCTCAAAGTGATGAAAAGTTTTATGCTATAAATATTGAAAGTCCTGCTTTCTTTTTTGAAATTGATAAAAACACACTTGATTTCAAAGTTGTATTTACAGATTATGACAGTACTGCATTTTATGATGCGCTGAAATTTGTGGATAATTCTTATGCTTTGGCTTTTAGCGATCCTGCAAAAAACCAGCGTTTAAGTATTTCTATAACTCATAATGGAGGCAAAAAGTGGATTCGTTGTAGTGATTGCAAAAATTTTCCATATTTGGAGGAAGGAGAAGCCGCTTTTGCGGCAAGTAACACCAATATTGCATCTTACGGAAAATGGATATGGATTGCGACCGGTGGAAAGAAATCTAGAATTTACCGAATGAAAAATCAAACTTGTAATTGGCAGGTATTTGAAACCCCCTTCATTCAGGGAACCTCTTCGCAGGGAATTTATTCCATTGATTTTTATGATAAAAATTTCGGAATTGCAGTCGGCGGAGATTATACCAAACAATCTGAAAACATTGACAACATTGCCACCACAAATAACGGCGGAGAAACGTGGCAAATACAAGCAAGCGGAAAAAACGGCGGCTACAAAACCTGTGTAAAAATCCGCCCGAAATCGAAAGGAAAAGACATCATTGCAGTTGGTGACCAAAATATCGAATTTTCAAATGATTACGGAAAAACGTGGACAAAAATTTCCGATGAAAAAAACCTCTATATCTGTGAATGGATTGACGAAAATACTTTGGTCTTCGCCGGGAAAGACAGAATTATAAGAGCAAAAATTTCAGATTAAATTTTTTTTCGGATTCATATTTCAAATTCAAAAAATATTTCATTTTTTCAAACTATTAAGAAATTAAGTCTTTTAAGCGTTTTTTCGTTATTTTCTTAAATTTTCTTAATTCCTTAATGGTTAAAAATGATTTGCATATCGGTAAATTAATAATTATTTCACAATAAGTTTTTGCGAATAGATTTTTAAATTGTCAGATTTAATGGTGATAAAATAAACACCTGGAGTTAATCCCGAAATATCAATACTTTTATCATTATTCACTTTTGTATCCAAAACAATTCTTGCTTCTGCATTGATGATTTCTGCTGTGTTGTTTTGGGTTTTCAGACCTTCTGCAAAAATTTTCCCCGAAGCAGGATTAGGATATATTTTAATGGCATTTTTTGCAAGCTCTTCGGTAGAAAGATTAGGCGTTGTTACGCGGTAAACCTTGTTGTTATTTACCGATGCAACATATAATTCATTTTGGGAATCTACCCCAAAAGTAGCAAAATTGTTCCCCGAAAAAGCAGGAGACCAAGTGATGGTGTTATCATTATTTAGTATTCCGATTTGGCGTGAACAATAATCTGCAAAAATATATTTGCCGTAAAAAGCAGGATACAAACTACCCCGATAAACATAACCGCCTGTAATAGAACAAGCTCCTGTAGAATGATTGTAAGTTGTAATAGGGAAAGTCATGGTAGAAGAACTTGCACAACCGGTGGTGTTGTATGCGGAATTTCCTTCGTAGCAACGCCATCCGTAGTTGAGTCCTGCTGAGGTAATAGGCATTCTGTTAATTTCCTCAATTGCGTTTTGTCCCACATCTGCAATCATCACGTTTCCTGCGGTTAAGTCAAACGAAAATTTCCATGCGTTACGCAAACCAAATGACCAGATTTCTTCTTTTACTCCGCTTTGTCCTACAAAAGGATTATCTGCAGGAATATTATAAGCTCCGGAAGAATTCACATCAATTCTCAGCATTTTCCCCAAAAATGAGTTTTTGTTTTGTGCGTTGTTATTAGGGTCGCCTCCGCTTCCTCCATCACCGGTTGTGATCCACAGATTTCCGTCGGGAGCAAAATGCATACTTCCGCCATTATGATTACTAAAAGGTTTGGGGATATTTAGTAATATTTTTTCAGAACTCGTATCTGCAACATTAGGATTGCCTGTACTTACAGAATATCTTGCAACAGTTATATTTCCGGTGGTTGCCGCATTATAATAAACATAAAAATATCCGTTTGTGGCATATTGCGGGTGAAAAGCCAAACCGAGAAGTCCTCTTTCGCCACCATAAGTTATTTTAGAAGCAATGTTGAGAAAATCGGTTGAATTCAACGTTCCATTAGATTGTAAAACTTTGATGCTCCCTGTTTGCTGCACCACAAAAAGTCGGCTGTCGTTGGCATTTACAATTTCTACGGGATTGCTTAAACCACTTGCAAATTCTTGTAATACAACAGTTTGTGAAGAATAAATCCCGGAAAGAAAGCTACAGATTAAAAAAAATGTTTTTTTCATAATGTTTTGGTGTTTAAAAGTCTTGTGAAGTTATGAATAATTTTTCATTTAAATA
Source organism: uncultured Kaistella sp. (assembly GCA_964532055.1). Classification (GTDB taxonomy): domain Bacteria; phylum Bacteroidota; class Bacteroidia; order Flavobacteriales; family Weeksellaceae; genus Kaistella. Next base: position 6,429 of record CAZHFE010000083.1, read on the forward strand.
AAAAAATAAAAATCAGTTGTTAAAAAATTCCTAATTCTATACAAAATCATTATATTTGCCGACTATAATTTTAATGTTGTAAACTATTAAATAATGCAAGGAAAAGGACTTATTACGCTGGTTGCGATTATTTTGGGACTTATCTGTCTTAATGAATTGTTGCCGACTTGGTACTCAAGTAAAATAGAAAAACAGGCAACGGAAATTGCTGGTGAAGATCGGGTAAAATACAATAAAGAAATTGCACGTCTTTCTAAAGACACGCTGAATTTGGGATTTACCAAACTTTATTATTCCAAGGCGAAAGAAAAAGAAATGAAGCTGGGTCTCGATTTGAAAGGAGGAATCAACGTGCTTTTGGAAATCAACCAGAGAGATTTGGTAAATGATTTGACTAATTATACAGCGAATCCTATCGTTATCGAAGCACTTAACCGTTCAGATAAAGCGCAAAGAAGCTCTACGAAAACGTATATCGATATTTTCTTTGAGCAATTTGAAATCGTGAATCAGGAAAAAAATGCAAACCTGAAACTTGCAGACCCCGAAATTTTTGGTAACAACAATCTAACTCTGGTAAAATATAACACCACTGATGCGGAAGTAAAGAAAATCGTAAAAACAAAAATCGACCAATCTGTAGGAACGGCGTTTGAAGTTATTCGTACCCGTATCGAAAAAACCAATCCTTCCGTACAACCCAATGTACAAAGAGTTCCCGGAACAGGGAGAATTTCTGTAGAAATGCCCGGAGTTCAGGATATAGACCGGGTAAAGAAAATGCTTCAGTCTTCTGCAAAACTTCAGTTTTGGGAAGTACAGCAGGTACAAGAAGTCTATCCGTATTTTGAGCAGTTGAATACCATTATTGCAGCAAGCGGAGATTCCATCGGTGTTCCTAAAAAAACGAATTTAGTAAATCTAATGCAACTCAGTTCTTTAAGAGCAAATGGAGTAGGGAACGTGAAACTTTCTGATACTGCCGTTGTAAACAAAGTTTTGAATTCTGAAATTGCACAGAGATTAAGACCAACAAACATGAAATATACCCAGTTTATGTGGGGTTATAAACCGGAATCTAATGACGATAATAATCTGGTTCTCTATGCAATACGTGGAAATATCAATCAGAAAGCACCGGTAGATGGAGCGGTTGAAAGTTCAAACGTTTCTTATGACCAAATGGGAAGACTTGTAGTAGATATGCAGATGGATTCTAAAGGAGCAAAAGAATGGAAAACAATGACGGAGAAAAACGTCAACAAACCTGTTGCAGTAACTTTAGATAACAATGTTTACACCGCACCGAATGTAATGAATGTCATTCCGAACGGGAGAACACAGATTTCAGGAAACTTCACTCAAGAAGAAGCACAGGATTTGGTAAATGTATTGGGAGCAGGTAAACTTCCGGCAGGAGCAAAAGTGGTACAGGCAGATGTTGTAGGTCCTTCATTGGGTCAAGAATCAATTAACGCAGGTCTTACTTCATTCCTCATCGCATTTTTTGTAATGATTATCTATATCATTTTCTATTATGGCGGAGCAGGAATTTATGCTGTTATTGCAATGATTTTCAATCTGTTTTTCATTTTCGGAATTATGGATTCCGGAGATTTTACACTCACACTTCCGGGTATTGCGGGTATTGTACTTTCAATGGCGGTTGCAGTAGATACCAATGTCATTATTTATGAAAGAACGAAAGAAGAATTATTTGCCGGGAAAAATATTACACAGGCATATAAAGACGGTTTCAAACACGCATTTTCTGCAATTTTAGACGGACACTTAACCTCGCTTCTTACTGCAGTAGTTTTATTGATATTCGGAACAGGACCAATTAAAGGTTTTGCAGTTACCTTAATCATCGGTATTTTGATGACTTTCTTTACCAA
>CAZHFE010000084.1:0-8133 GCA_964532055.1 uncultured Kaistella sp.
TGGTAATCATTTCTTCAAAAGCAGGTTGCAGTTCGGGTTTGTATAATCTTTTTGCAGCGGCGGTGGTAATGCGCTCAATTGCTCCATGCACGGTTTCGCCTTTCAAAAGGTAACCGCGATTAAGCATTTGCTCGGATTCTTCATTGAGCCACCAAATATTTTTTTCTTCCATAGTTATTTTAGGGATTAGGTTTTAGGGATTAGATTTACAAAGTTTGAGATTTAATATCTACTTCCTAAAACCTAATCTCTGTAATTTAAAACAAATCGTTTTCTGTAATACTTTTATCGTGTTTTGTATAATCTACAGGTCTTTTTGCGAAGAAATCATCAAGGGAATTGGCGAAAACTTCTTCTTCGAACCACATCATCGGTCGGTATTGTTCCGGTGTTACGTTGTATCTTGTTTTCATGTTGATTTTCTTTAAACTATCATCAACACGGTATTTCATAAAGTTCAGCAAATCTTCTTTGGTGAACTTATCAATTTCTCCCGCTTCAAAAATCCAGTCAAGAATTTCTTCTTCTACCGTAATGGAATGATCTACCAAAGTGTAAATATCTTCAATATCAGAATCTGTCAACAGTTCCGGCTGTTCTTCACGGATTTTGTTGATGAGATAAATTCCTGCATTGGCGTGAATTTGCTCATCAACAGAAGTCCATGCGATGATGTTGCTCACGTTTTTCATATACCCTTTGAATCTTGTGAATGAAAGAATAATAGCAAACTGTGAAAACAACGATACATTTTCGATGAGAATACTGAAAAGAAGAAGCGAGGAAACGTATTCTTTCGGAGTAGTTGAATTAGCGTGTTTTAGGACATTAGAAAGAAAATCTATTCTTTTTTTGATGGCAGGAATTTCTATGACTTGCATAAACTCATCATTATAACCCAAAACTTCGAGCAATCGGGAATATGCTTCCGAATGACGGAACTCACATTCTGCAAAAGTTGCTCCCAATCCGTTGAGTTCCGGTTTTGGAAGATGATTGTAGAGATTTCCCCAAAAGGTCTTTACGGAAACTTCAATCTGGGCAATTGCCAAAAGAGCGTGTTTTACGGCGATTTGTTCGTGCGGTTCCATTTGCGATTTAAAATCCTGAACATCGGCGGTAAAATCAATTTCGGAATGTACCCAAAACGATTTGTTAATGGCTTCAACAAATTGCAGAACTTCGGGATATTCAAACGGTTTGTAACTTACTCTTTTGTCAAAAATTCCCATAATACATTTTAATTTTATGTTAATGATAAATGATAATGTGGATAAATCAGAATAAAAACATAATATATTGATTATTAGTTTTTTGTAGCGAAAACTTATCCACAATTTTCTGAAAATGACTTCAGAAGTGTGAAACACAAAAGTAGAAAATGATTGGGTATTATAAAAGTGAAAAACAGTAAAAGTCTGACTTTGAAGACGAAAAGTTTTCCACATTCACACAGAACTTGCATTGCGATTGATTTTTTTGTGTATTCATCTTCAAACTTTAATACAAGTGGTTATAAAAAATTAAACATTTATGAAAAAACCCTTTAATTATAGTAAATAAATATCAAACATCAAATATTATAAAATCTTAAATAGAGGAATATTACTTAGTGAAAATCTGGCAGAATGTGTTTTTTGCGAAAGGTTATCTGTTAATGTTAGTAATTGAAAAATCAATTCGGGACTTTGTACTTTTTGATTTTATAATTGGTTATTCTGAAAAATCGGTTAAATTTTTAATTATTTTTAAAAGAATCCATTAGTTTATCTAGATTCAGACTTCGTGCAGAAGCATCAAAGATTTTTTTATACGTTCCTCCGAAACCGATGAGTTCATCATGTGTTCCGCTTTCTACAACACTCCCTTTTTCCATGACATAAATTTTATCAGAATCTAAAATCTGAGATAATGAATGCGAAATGATAATCACGGTTCTTCCCTGTTTTATGGCATCAAGAGAGTTTTTAATTTGCTCCGTTGCAATCGCATCTAAACTTGCAGTTGGCTCATCAAGAAAAATTATCGGCGGATTTTTCAGAAACAATCTCGCAATTGCAATTCTCTGTTGTTGTCCTCCGGAAAGTTGTGTTGCATCATGATTGTATTTTTCGGGAAGTTCTATTATTTGATTATGGAGATACGCTTTTTTTGCTGCTTCTTGAATTTCTTCAAACGTGGCATCCATTTTTCCGTATCGGATATTGTCTTCAATACTTCCCTGAAAAATGTGATTCTTCTGCAAAACCAAACCGATATCGTCTCTTAAATAAGTGTTGTTGTATTGATTTAGATTGGTATTATCCAATAAAATTTCGCCTGAATCGGGAAGATAAAATTTACATAAAAGATTGATTACGGTTGATTTTCCTGCACCGGAAAGTCCGACCAATGCAGTTGTTTTTCCGTTTTCAATATTCATCGAAACATTAAAAAGTGCTTGAGTTCCGTTCGGATAAGAAAAATCTATATTCTTCAATTCAAAATTTCCTTTGATTTCCTTTTCGTAGAAATTTCCGTTGGGTTCGGTTTCGTTGTCGGCATTCAGAATATCAAAATAACCTTCTGCATAAATCATCGCATCATTCATATCATCATAAATCCTGTGAAGCTGTCGAATTGGCGAAGATACGTTGTTAAAAAGCATAATGTGAAGCATGATTGCACCAATCGTCATTTGCTGGTCGAGAACGAGATACACCGTCAAAAGAATAATCAAAACAATGCCGATTTGCTCAATGAAAGATTTCAGTCCGTCATAAATAAAACTGGTTTTTCTGGTGTACATTTGACTTTCCATTAACTTCATTTGTAAGTTGTACTGTTTTTTGCCTTCAAATTTTTCTCGCACAAAACTTTTAATCACCAGAATAGAATTGATGAGATTTAGCAAACCAGAAGTTTTCTGCTCTCTCTGGTTTCGTAAAGTTCTTCTAACTCCGCCCAGTTTCTTTGCCTGAACCGAAGTTACATAAAAATAAACGGGAACAATAAGCATAGAAACCAAACCAACATACACATTTTGCATATACATAATGACAAGTGCAATGATAGCGTTTGAAAACATCGGAAGAATGTCGATAAAAAAATTCTGCACCAATCTGGTCAAACTTTCAATTCCTCTGTCAATGCGTGTTTGCAGTTTTCCCGATGCATGATTCTCGTCATTAAAGTAGGCAACTCGATAAGTTAAAATTTTATCTATTGCAGATTGTGCTAAAACCGAACTTACATTAATCCTGATTTTTTCACCATAAAATTTCTGCCCGAAATTGATAAAAATATTGATGACTTCTTTTCCCAAAAGAATTGCCGTAATGATTACCAAAACATGAATTCCTTCAGACATTGGGTGCGAAAGTTGGGTAAGTTCCGAAACTTCATCTACAGTATATTTCAGCACCACTGCATTTATCTGAGCCGTTAAAGCACCAATAAAAGTGAGAAGCAGCGTACCAAAAATCATCAAACGATACGGCTTTATAAACGGTTTCAGCTGTTTGTATATCCCGAATAAAGTAACGGTTCTGTTGAAAGGTTTTGCCATATTTGACAGAATTTACGTATCAAAAGAATAACTTGTTAAAAAGCTCAGTTCGGGTTTGGAAAGGGATTTCGCCTCGTTTTGGGCGATTTCTAAAGTGCAATTAGTATTCAGTTCTCGTTTTTGGAAAAGGAAAGAATTATTGGCATTTTTATCTACTATTTCATTGAAAATATGCTCAATTTCAGAACTGGCAAGAGAAGCAAAACTGATGTCTTCAAAACCGTACATCAATCGCAAATGAGTGGTTTCGGCAAAGTTTTCATCAACAAAATCCTGAAACTGGTTTTTACTATCAAAATTTCCTGCCCAAATATTATAGACAAAAGATTTCTTTTTCTCTTTATTCAGAATATCCTGATAAACGAAGTTTTCGCCAAGATACGCTTCACGAACTTGCGGATCATTTGCCAAATCCTGCGGAAGTCCTTCTTTCAAGATTCTGCCTTCAAACATAATATAGGTTTTATGCGTGATTGCCAAAGTCTGCTGTACATTGTGGTCTGTAATCAGGATTCCGATATTTTTATCAACCAAGCTCCTCACAATTTTCTGAATATCTTCTACCGCAATAGGATCTACTCCTGCAAACGGCTCATCGAGAAGAATAAAATTAGGACTTGTTGCTAAACATCGTGCAATTTCGGTTCTTCGTCTTTCGCCTCCGGAAAGCAAATCGCCCCGATTTTTGCGAACGTGCTGCAAAGAAAACTCTTCAATCAATTCTTCGCATTTCATGTGTTGCTCTCGTTTTGAAAGTTTGGTGAGCTGCAAAACTCCCAAGATATTATCTTCTACGGAAAGTTTTCTGAAAACCGATGCTTCCTGCGCCAAATAACCAATTCCTTTCTGAGCACGGCGATACATGGCATCAGAAGTTATCTCTTTATTATCAAGAAAAATTTTTCCGGAAGTGGGTTTTACCAAACCTACAATCATATAGAAAGAGGTTGTTTTTCCGGCTCCGTTTGGACCGAGAAGTCCAACAATTTCACCTTGCTCCACTTGAACGGAAACACCTTTCACCACTTTTTTAGGTCCGTATTCCTTAATTAAATTTTCGCCTCGAAGAATCATATCGACAAAGATAGGGATTTTTTGGTGTTTGAGGTGAAAGGTACAAGTTGCGAGGTTAAAGGTTTTCAGCATTCAGCAAACTTCTATCTTCCATCTCCCAACTTCCAACTTAACTAAAATAATTTAATCCGAACGCTACTAAAATACTCATCATCAAAGTAATTAATCCGACTTGTTTCAGAAACGGGTCGAATTCCTTCGGTTCTTTTACCTGCATTATTTTCCGGCGAATTGCGGTTAAAGGAAAAATCGTAACAAAGAAAATAAAAGCGTAATATTTGCCTTGTTCCTGCAATCCGTTCATCATCATAAAAATCAAAACGAGAAGCGGTGGAAGCATCAAAAGAATGACTTCATAAATCATCGCTTTTTTAAAACCCAATCGCAATGCCAAAGTTTTTTTGCCGCTTAAAACATCGCTTTCAATATCTCTCATATTGTTGAGATTCAGAACAGCCGCACTTAACATTCCGACAGCAGAAGCGGGTAACAAAACGTCTAAATCAAAAGTTTTTGTAAACAAAAAATAACTTCCGCAAACCGAAACCAAACCGAAAAACACAAACACAAAAATATCTCCCAATCCTAAATAACCGTAAGGTTTTTTGCCAACTGTATAACCGATTGCCGCCAAAATACAGGCAATTCCCAATCCGACAAACGTATAAAACTCCTGCATCAGGTTTTCTCTAAAAAATGCGAAATAAAGCAACGCCAATGTTGCCAAAAACGACAACACCGAAAACAAAATCACAGCATTTTTCATTTGTTTTTCAGAAATTTTTCCCGAAGCAACGGCTCTTTTTTCGGCTTCTAATATTCTGTTTTTATCCGTTCCTTTCACGCCGTCTCCGTAATCGTTGGCAAAGTTTGATAAAATTTGGTACAATAAAGTTACCAAAAGTGCCAAAGCAAAAATTCGCCAATCCCAAAAATTTTCGCTTTCAGAAAGCCGCCATTTTGCGATGAAACTTCCCATAATAATTCCGCTCAAAGAAAGCGGTAAAGTGCGTAAACGTGCGGCGCGTATCCAGTCTGTCATATTTTTATTTTCAAGTTTAAAATAACGGTTCTCCGTTCAAATCAGTTGTCAATACATCGCTCATATAATCGAAAAAAGGACGCATTGCGAGAAATGTCGCAATAATTTCTTGTTGAAAATCACCGGAAAAAACTTCTTTATCAGAGAATTTTCTCATTACGACGTATTGTTTTTTCTTGATCAAATCAATCGCAGGATGATTTTTGTCAAAACCTTTCGGAGCGGTTTTCACGCCGTCTTCTCCTTCGAGTTTTCCGAAATATTTTATAAAAGTTTTATCTGAAGTAATTTTGTTGATTTCATTGGTATCGGCTTCAAATTCTTTACGAATTCTGAATAAATCTTCACTATTCGGAGCCCAAAAACCTCCACCTACAAAACTGTTATTGGGTTCTAAATGAATGTAATAACCACCTCTTAACATTGGCTTTTTTCGTGATAACCCTGCTCCGAAATTGGTTTTATACGGCGTTTTATCTTTAGAAAAACGAACATCTTTATATATTCTGAAAACATGAATATTCGCCAAATCATCGTGCTTCTGAAAGTCAGAAAAAATATCGTTAAAGAAAATTTTATTGGCTTTCGCAATCGCATCGAATTCCGATTTATGCTCTGTAAACCATGCACGATTGTTGCTTCTGCTCAGTTGTTTCAGAAATTCAAATGATGATTTTAGGTTGTTGTTTTTTGACATAACTTTAAATTACGAAATCCACTGATCATCTCCGAAATCTGGCTTTCTCTTTTCAAGAAATGCGTTTCGTCCTTCTTTTGCTTCGTCTGTCATATATGCCAATCTTGTGGCTTCTCCTGCAAAAACCTGTTGACCAACCATTCCGTCGTCGGTAAGATTCATTGCAAATTTCAGCATTCGGATAGAAGTCGGAGATTTTGCCAGAATTTCTTGCGCCCATTCATAAGCGGTGTCTTCAAGTTCAGCATGAGGAATTACAGCATTTACCATACCCATTGCTTCAGCTTCTTTGGCAGAATAATTTCTTCCGAGAAAGAAAATTTCTCTCGCTTTTTTCTGTCCCACCATTTTGGCTAAATAAGCAGAACCGTAACCGCCGTCAAAACTCGTTACATCGGCATCGGTTTGTTTAAAAATAGCGTGCTCTTCACTTGCCAAAGTCAAATCGCAAACGACATGCAGAGAATGTCCGCCACCAACTGACCAACCATTTACCACAGCAATCACAACTTTCGGCATAAAACGAATCAATCTTTGAACTTCCAGAATATTCAAACGGTGTCTTCCGTCATCGCCAACGTAACCTTGATGTCCACGAACTTTTTGGTCGCCACCACTACAAAATGCATGACCACCGTCTTTCGGACTTGGTCCTTCTCCTGTTAATAAAACTACTCCAATAGAAGAATCTTCGTAAGCATCGTAAAAAGCATCGTATAATTCCGAAGTGGTCTTCGGGCGGAAAGCGTTTCTTACTTCCGGTCTGTTAAAAGCAATTCTTGCAACGCCGTTGCATTTTTTGTAGGTAATATCTTCGTACTGTTTTGCGGTTTTCCAGTCTGCCATTTTTATTGAAATTTTTACCAAAGATAAGGAATTTAACATTTGCTCTTTTGTCTTGAAACAAAAGAACCAAAAACTGCCTCAACCTTTAATATTTTTTCAAATGAATCAGCAAATGTTATTTCAAGACTTGAAAACTCGGCTAATCTTCGTCTAATTCGTCTATTTCCTGCAGAATTTTTTCAGCTTCTTCTAAATCTCTTTCGCTGACCAATAAAAAATAGTTTTGCGAAATGGGAAAAACCGCTACATTATTGACATATTCATTCTTAATGTAACTCGGGATTTCATGAGATGCGAGTTTGCTTTTGGCGAGTTCTATTTCGTACAAATATGAAGACTGAAATATGGGGATTAATTCTGACATAATTTTGTTTAACGTTTATACTTTAAAAACTTTGGACAATTAATTTTTTCCGTTGATTATCCTCTTTCTCTGCATGGAAACAAACTTTGATGAATCCACATTTTTCAGATAATTGGTAAGTGAAGATTTGCTCATACTGTCTTTGGCAAGGTAAATTCTTCCGCCGAAGTCTTCCACAATATTGTCCAAATCTGAAATCAATTTGCCGAGTTTTTTATTGACCTTAAAATCTAAAGCCAAAGTATATCCCTCAAAAGGAAAAGAGTTGTATGCCAATGGATTATTTTTGCCGATAAATTTCAGCACCGCAAGAAATGAACCGTTTCCGCTTTTGGCAATTGTTTCCAGAATTTTTTTCATTCCCTCTTTACCTTTTTCTTTCGGGATTACCGTTTGATATTGGATAAAACCGCTTTTTCCGTAAATTTTGTTCCAATCTTCAACAATATCTAACGGATAAAAAAAGTCTTCATAAGTCGTAAAATTTTTCACAATTTTACTTCTTTGTCTATTGTAAATCAGAAAGTTGAAAATTTTTACCGTAAGATTATTCAGTATAAAAT
>CAZHFE010000085.1:0-8002 GCA_964532055.1 uncultured Kaistella sp.
TCTTTTCGCTTTATCAGAAATTTTTGTACGAAGCACTTTCCGAAAGTAGCGATGATCAGCTTTCCGCAATTGCCGAAAAATCTCTGAAAGAAGTAAAATATCATTATACACACGCTTCAACTTGGGTGAAAATTTTTGCGAATGGAACAGGGGAAAGTCAAAATCGGATAAAAAACGCAGTAGAAAATCTTTGGGAATTCACTGGTGGAATTTTTGCCAAAACCGATGATGAAGAAGATTTAGCAAAACTCGGAATTGTTCCCGATTCGGAAAAATTACTCGAAAGTTGGAAACAACAAGTTTCAGAAGATTTTAAAAATTTCGGGATTGTAATTCCTGAAAACGATTTTATGCAGAAACATTCCAGAACCGGTTATCACACCGAATATTTCGGCTATATCTTGTGCGAATTGCAATATATGCAGAGAACTTATCCGAATTGTGTTTGGTAAAGAGTTGGAGGCACGAAGTTGGAAGATGAATAATGGGTAATGAGCAATCAATCTCAAATTTCAAATCTCATATTATTCAACAATGAAAATCTTAGAAAAAAGAATTTATGACAAGCCGGAAACTACTGACGGATTAAGAGTTTTGGCAGATAGACTTTGGTCAAGAGGAATGAAAAAAGAAAATGCACACCTCGATTTGTGGGCAAAAGAAATCGCTCCTTCCACAGCATTGAGAAAAGCGTATCACGGAAATGAAATCGATTTCGGGGAATTCAGTAAAAAATACCTGAATGAGCTTGCTGAAAATCCCGAATCTCAAAACTTTTTAGCGAAAGTGAAAAACGAAAAAACCATCACTTTACTCACTGCCGTAAAAGCAATAGAAACCAGCGAATTACCTGTATTGAAGAAGTTTATGGAAAAACATTTGACATGAATCAAGTTTGTCCGGCATAAAATCTCGCCAAAATTTCTTCGCCGCTTCTGATAGAATTTACCGCCCACCGAATTTTTAGTTGCAATAATTTTTCTTCAGAAAGTCGGTAATTGATATTTGATTTGGCACTAACATACAAAAATATACTAAACTATAAGAGGACTAATTTAAGTCCTCTTTTTTAGTTCCATTGACTAACTGCACTTAATATGGAAGAATCTACTATTAAAATCCTTTCGGAAAAATTTTGATAGTTTTTGTTTATAAGATAATCTTCAAGATTGTGAATTTGTTTGATTTTAATTTGTCGTAAGTCGTCATTTACAAAAATTTGTTCTAAGACTTTACAATGTATATACTCCTCTTTAATATAACCATTGTGAATAAATGAATATTTATAAGTCCAGCAATCACCAACATTGAAAAATTTTTCTTTATATAAATACATAATGTGAAATTTTATGAGGTACGAAATATACGAAAAAACAGAAATAACTACAAAAATTGTAGAATTTACAAAAGATGATTTTAACTTAGGAAAATTATGGAATTATGAGAAAGGTAAAATTGATTTAGATAATATCAAAGAAACAAAATGGAATGATTTAATTGCATACATTCCACAATCAAATATTGAAGAATTAAATGAAAAAGGAGAAACAGCTTTTTCAGTAATCACCAAAAGAACAATACAAGTATTTAAAAATGATTAAGCGACTTTAAGATTTTCCCATGTTAATCTTTTATTTTCGACAGTTTGTAAAAACAAATCAAATCTTTGGTCTGTTCTCATCTGTTTTGTATTATAACGAAATGTCGCCTCGTTAAGATACCATTGCAGGTGCTTTTTACTTGTTTTGTAATATACACCGAAAATAGAACGTTTCAGATGTGACCAAAAACATTCAATAGCGTTTGTAGTTGTATCTTCATTTGCGTATTGTTTTTTGGTGTGGTCTATAAAAGTATGAGTAAAATATGTACCAATACCTTTATATGCTTTCCACTCATCTGTCATAACATGAGAATCTTTTTTGATATGTTTATACAATAACGGTTTGATAGTTTTTGCTTTTGTATCTGTAATGGCTATTGCTTTAACCCAACCTGTAGATTTTTCTATTGCGCCGAATACAGGAACTTTGTCTTTGTAGGAACGACCTTGTGCTTGAGGAACTTTTTTATCTGCGTGGCGATTTTTATTTTTACCGCCGATAAAAGTTTCATCACATTGAACAACACCTGCAAATTCTTTTAAGAATGCTTCGTGTTCAGTGGTACAACGTAGTCTTTGCAAGATGAACCATGCGGATTTTTGAGTAATGGTTAAATTTTTTGCAAGCTGATAACTGCTAATGCCTCTTTTATTTGATGTATAGAGATATATTGCTATAAACCAATTTTGTAATGAAATTTTAGAACCCTCAAAAATAGTTTTAATTTTTACATTGAAAAGTCTATTAGTATTTTTACATTTGTATTGATTATTTTTACATTTATAGACTTTGGATTTTGGATCAAACGGACTTACAACTCCGTTTTTCCAACGAATTTTTTCTAAATAATCTATGCAAGATTGTTCATTTGGAAATGCTCTGAAAAGATCAATAATACTAGTAAAATTCAACATCTGTAAATGTTTTAATGGCATACAATATACGAAAAATAAATGAAATGTGCAAGTAAAATTGTAGGTTATAAGTTATAAAAATAAAGCAAAATGAAAGAAAGAGTATATCAGGAATTTCAATATCAGTTCAAACAAAAATTTACAAACACTGAAATGATAGAAGAATTTTTTAAAAAATACGTTCTCGATACTGTAAAAGACGAAGAAATATTAAATGAACTCAATAAAAAAAATCGGGATATAAAAAATGTACAAATTCTTGATTATCTCGAAAACAATTCAATACTAATCAGAACCATAAAAATATGTGCAATTTTAGAAGCATCTAAAGATTACAAAGAGTTCAAAAAACTCAACAAAAGAATAAAAAAAGATAAAGAACAAGCTGTTGATGTAGCCTTTGAAAAACTACTCACAGCAATAGTAAAAGTTTAACCAAAACAAAGCTCCTTAATCGGAGCTTTTTAAATTATAAGGAAATGGAAATAAAAGAATTTATTGAAAAAGAAAAGAAAATACATATTATAAAAAAGATGTTATCTTACTTGAACATAATGATTGCAGACGATAAATTACCATTCAATATTGCAATATTTCATCACAAAAATCATCCTGACTATGAAGCTTTAAAAATTGTAATGAAAGATAAATCAGTTCCAAGTTATGAGGACTTGTTGGATAATGAGTGGAATAAATCAGAATAGATTTTATTGCTTTCTGCCCGAAGTTCCTCATTAATGTTTATAGCATCTTGATATATTTCCTTTACAATATTTGGTAAAAGTATGTTAATATTAAAACCGTTTAAAGTCAAAGTTGGGGGTATGAGAGAATGATTTAAAGCAAAATAACTTTGTTTTTCATCTATAAATTGACGAATGTAAAACAATGACTTTAAATCATTCTTATCAAAATGATGCTTAACACATTCGTTTATTTCATTAATGATATTATCTTTTTCTGCGGTTAGACCTTGCTTGTTTTTTGAAAGTAATTCAAAGGGTGTCATAATATAAAGTTTTAAAAATTATCAGGAATAAAAATAAGAATTATTAATAAGAAATAATTAGATTTGTAATCTCATAAAGCCAATAAGGATCTCTAGAGATTCGTCTTGAATTTATTTCAACAGTTTTGTAAAAAGCATTTAAGATTTGGGTTTTACGTTCTTCCGATATATCCATAGATTTTATTTGAGATACAATATCATTAATAATAACTTGGGCATTATTTTGGTTATTACCACTTTGGCTATTTAAAATATCAATTCCCAGATCAACTTTGCCAGGATCGCGATATTGATAAGGTTGTCTGTTTGGTGTTGAGTTTGATTGAGAATTTTGTTGAATATCAAAATACTCCCATCTTTTATAAAGACTATTATACTTTTCATAACCAATCATACTTCCGTTTGAATTAAAATATTCATAACGTTGATTTAAAGTGTTGTACTTTTTGGTTACAGATTGGGAAAAACATAAAATACCCAACATTAGGAATGAGAAAATAAGAAACTTTTTCATATTGTAAAATTTGAAACAAAAATCTGAACATTTGCCATATTTTACTACATTTGTATTGTTATAATATATGAGCAAAACCCGCATAATTTATGTGATATGATAGGAAATAATATTAAAAACATCCGAGAACTCAAAAATCTGACACAGGAATTTGTAGCGGAAAAGTTGGATATATCTCAATCGGCATACAGCAGATTGGAAAGTGGTGAAACAAAAATATCCAAAGAAAAACTACATCAGATTGCAGAGGTTTTGGAAGTCAAGCCAGAAGATATCAGAGAGTTTGACAGTCAGAGATATTTTAATAGTGTTGGTGATATAGAAGGAAATTATAGCGGAAGTATTATTGTCGGATTAAGCAGAGAAGATGTTGATACTATCAAAAAACTTTATGAAGATAAAATAGTTCTGTTAGAAGAACTATTGAATATAACAAAAAAAGAAAATCAAAAATACAAATCGAAATACGGAGAACTTTAATAGTTCTCCTTTTTGTATGCTAATGCCTTCGTAAAATATACTTTTTTAGCTAGTTATACGAATATTCTTTGATCGTTTGGAAGAATTTCATATATCTTTGCGTTAGCTGCCATTTTAGAGCGACATCCTAAAAATCATAACTTAATAGACAAATGACCGAAACAATAATTGAAATACTAATTGACCATTCTGGAAGTATGGGTTTTATGAAGGGTGCAGGAGTTGAACACGAAAATAAATATTTAATTGGTGGACAAACAAGAATGTCGTTGGTAAAAAAAATACTAATTGAACAAATTATCCCAACAATTGACTATACAAATAAAATATTTATTAGAACATTTAGGTTCAACAATAAGAAAGTTGGCGACAAGTTCGTTGAAGAACTTTTTGTACCATTAATTTATGAGGGAAGTTTTGACAAACAGAAAATACAAGCTACTATTTCAAATATCCCAGACCCGCCAGCAGGAGGAACACCAATCACTGGTGCAATAAATATCGCAGTTGCAAATTTAGAAAAGTATGAAAATTGTGATAGAAAAATTATTCTTGTAACAGATGGAGAAGAAAATGGTGGTGGAGACTATATTGAGGCTTCAAAAAAAGCAATGAAATTAAAAGGAATTCCATGCAAAACTTTCATTATAGGAATTGCCCAAGATGAACAATCCGAAAAAAAGGCAATTGCAATTGCAACAGGTGGTTATTTCAATATTAAAACAAACACAACGTCAACAAACGACTTACAAAAGGTATTAATACCACTTAAAAAAGCAGTTTTACAAAATACAATTCAAAATATTCAAAAGGCTACTAATAATGCAAATCCACAACCTATAATACAGCAAAACAAAACAGCCGAAATTGTGAAAGAAAAAATAGAAATATTAAAATCTGAAAAAGCAATAGAAGCGAATAATCAACTTACTGATTTTGAAAATAAATTAAAACAACAAATATTAAATAGCGAAAAACTATTAACTGAATTAGCGAATATAAAAGACACTTTAAGACTTAATACTTTATTAGACACGGGAATTGACGCAACAACATTAACGATAGACAGCGATTATTCAGAAAGTATAAGAAAAACGAGTGAAACTTATTTATATAGTCTTCTATGCGACAAATTTGGTTCTGAAAGAGTCAAATGGTTAAATCAAACTGTTGAGAGCTTTTCAAACCACGACTTTGAAATAGTTGACGACAAAGGAAATGTTACAAATTTAATTGAATGCAAGGGGACACTAAAAGACAAACCAACTTTTTATTTGACTTCTTCCGAATGGAAATTCTTTACAGAAAATAAAGAAACATATCAAATATATAGGGTATTTAATGTACAAGGCGAAATGTATGCAGTTTGTATTGAAAACTTATTGAATGCGTTACTTAACAGACAAATTGTGCCTTATTTGCTTAAACCAGAAATATTAAAAGAAGAGAGAGTATTTTTAACATTGATAACGGACGAAAAAATAAAAAACGGCAGCTAACATCGGTTTTGCAATAGCGGGGCTGAAGTGCTAAATTGAACGTTTGTACTTCGATTAAACTTTTGTACATTAGCCGAACGGAAGTACTTCAATTGCCCCGCCATCGAAAAACCGTAACCCGTTATGCGAAACTCCTTAAACATTCGCCTTACCAATAAAATTTCGTAAATTGCCATCAAAACTTTTTCATGGCAAAACATTTATCAAAAGAAGATTACGAAATAAGAAAATATTGGATTAATGAAATAAAAAAACTGAGCGGAAATTTCGTAAATGATACTGAAAAACTACAGCAAGAACTTAAAAGTGAGATTGCGGAATTTGGTATTGAACGATTATTATTGCATATAAGACTATGTGGTAATATTCCAGAAGAATATAAACACGATTCTAGTGAGGAAAAATTATATTCAAAATATTCTGATACAATATTAGCTTATGCTTTTAATTCAATTGGCATAAATAGTCTTGTGTTAACTGAAAGAGCTGATGCCGCAGATGTTGAATCATTTGCAACAGATTTTTCTTTTGTTTCAGATGCAAAAACTTTTAGATTAAGTAGAACTGCTAAAAATCAAAAAGACTTCAAGGTAAAATCTATGGATGGGTGGAAAAAAGGTAAACCTCATGCTATGGTAGTTTGCCCAATTTATCAATTAGCTGTTAAAAATAGTCAAATTTATCAGGATGCATCGATTAGTAATGTATGCGTTTTTACATATTCACATTTGGCTCTTTTAATTAATTGCGGAATTGAATTTGGAAATAATAGTGCAGAAGAATTATTATTGAAAATTTTCAAATCAATAGAAGCTATGAATCCATCTAAATCTTCTGTAAATTATTGGCAAATTATTAATAAAATTATGCTTGAACATTCAGAAGGGATGAGTGAATTGTGGAAAATTGAAAAAGAAATATCAAATGAATCATTAATAATATCAAAAGAAATAGATTTAGAATTTCTAGCATCTGAGCGAGAAAGATTTGCCAGGATGTCACATGAAGAAGCTATAATTGAGTTAATAAAAATTAGTAAAATAGAAAGTAAAATAAATATTATTAGTTCAATTTGTGACAATGGACTATTTAATATAGTATAAAGTTATGGAAAATTATTTGAATCAAATTATAAATGGGAATTGTATTGAAGTTATGAGAAACTTTGATTCAAATGTTATTGATTTAACTTTAACTTCTCCACCTTATGATAACCTTAGAACTTACAAAGGCTATACGTTCCCTTTTGAGGAAATTGTGAAAGAGTTATACCGAATAACAAGGGACGGAGGTATAGTTGTTTGGGTTGTAAACGATGCTACAATTGATGGCAGTGAAACTGGAACAAGTTTTAAACAAGCATTAAAATTTATGGAACATGGTTTCAAATTACATGATACAATGATTTTCCAAAAAACTAATCCAATTCCGCAGATTTATCGAAAAAGATACAATGGAATATTTGAATATATGTTTGTATTTGTAAAAGGAAAAAAACCTAATACTCATAATCCAATTATGGTTGATTGTTTGTATGCAGGTTTAGAATTAAATGGCACCACATATAAAAATTATTCAAAAGGAGAACAAAAAAGAGAAAAATTAGCAAATCCAGTAAAAAATCAAAAAATAAAGGGAAATATTTGGGAATATGTTGTTGGTAAGAAAAGTGAAGATCAAGAAGCAAAAGGTCATCCTGCACCGTTTCCATGTCAATTAGCTGTTGATCACATTTTATCTTGGACTAATGAAGGTGATATAGTATTAGACCCAATGAATGGTAGTGGTACAACATGTAGAAGTGCTTTGGTTACGAAAAGAAATTATATAGGAATTGATATAAGTGCAGAATATTGTGATATAGCGAAGGAAAGATTACAAAAAATTAAAAATAACCCTACTGTAGACTTTTAAAAAGGAGGTTCGCATAACATAGAACTATGGTAACTACCAAATTTTCTATACAGAAATTAGCGAAAAAT
>CAZHFE010000086.1:0-7850 GCA_964532055.1 uncultured Kaistella sp.
ACCACGATTTTTATTTTGCCGGATTTCTCCCGCAGAAAAAAGGCAGACAAACCAAGCTAAAACAATTAGCCGAAGAAAAGAAAACCATTATCCTCTACGAAAGTCCCCACAAAATCAACACCACTTTGGAACAGATAAAAGAGTTTTTTGGAGAAGAAACTAAAGTAAGTTTAAGTCGTGAAATTTCCAAAAAATTTGAAGAAACCAAACGCGGGACAATCAATGAATTAATTGAGTTTTCCAAAAGTAAAACTTTAAAGGGAGAAATTGTTTTGGTGATTAATAATGTGGTTTAAATACTCTAAGTTAGACCACCTTTCAGGAATTTTGTCTGTTTTTTAAATCATTGATTTGCTCTTTCAACAAGGAGATTATGGTTTCTTTTTCCTCTAATCTTTTTTCATATTGGTCAATAAGCTTATCGGGAACGGTAATATAGTTTTCAAATTGTCCAAAAGCACCTCCTTTTTGGTTATGACTATTGAATATAATAGTTTCTTCACCATATAATTCTGATATTTTGGTATCCAGAATAGCAGATAGCTTTTCTATTTCTTCTGCGCTGAAAGGGATTTCACCGTTCTCTCTTCTACTATACTGAGATTGTCCGAGGTTAAGGTTAAAAGCTACCGAATCTTGTGACAGCTTTTTATTTTCTCTTGTCGTTTTTATTCGCTCGTAAACTTTCATTTGCATAAATTTTTACAAATATACATATTATGTTCTAATCACATAAAAAATATTGTGAGAGCATAGGATATGGTTTATAGGTTAGATTAATTTGCACCATTAAAAAAATTTCAATAATGAAAAAATATGTTTTAGCAATAGTGGCGGTATTATTTTCGGTAAATATTTACAGTCAGGTGGGTATAAACACAGATGACCCCAAATCAACTTTGGATATAAGGCAAAACACCTCATTTGTTTATAAGGGACTTTTGGTTCCGAGGTTAACCAGTACGGAAGTTTTGGCAATGTCAGTAGGTTCTGACCAAAACAGTATGATGATCTATCTGAACGACGCTGTACCGTTAGTAAGCAGAACGGGTCGTTTCTTACATATGAGCATTTCGGCTCATTATTACTACAGTTTTTCGAAAGACCTTTGGCTAAGATATCTTGATTCGGATATCAATGATTTACCTACAGGCTTTGAGAGATTGCCCAATATGTCCGCGGCTAATTTCCACTGGAGACTGATAGGGGCTGCTCCTGCTAACTACGGTACAGCTGGAAAATATGCATTGGATGCCACCTGGAACCCGGCGGATCTTAGCGAAACAATTCCCCTTGGTGGTGCTCTCGGCACTTTATCATATAGTACTATTTTAGCGGCAGCAGGACTCACCACTGCTGATCTGGGAGCAAAGGGAATAAATTCTTTTGCATCCGGCACGCTAAACAGCGCAACCGGAAATTTAAGCACGGCAACGGGAGCTGCAAACACAGCATCCGGAAATGTGTCTTTTGTTGCAGGAGGACTCAACAGATCAACAGGTCTATATTCTGTGAGCATTGGTGCTATAAATCTGTCAAGCGGAATTGCCTCATTTGCAGCAGGAGCAAGTTCGGAAGCTACCGGAGATACTTCAATTGCAATGGGAAATACCAGCAAAGCATCAGGAGAAAATGCCGTAGCAATGGGACAAGCCAATACGGCATCTGCACAGGGAGCTTTGGCATTAGGTAATACCAATACCGCTTCTGCAATTAGTGCTGTAGGAATTGGACAGCAGAATACCGCTTCCGGACAGGGGTCATTGGCATTAGGAAATACCAATACTACTTCCGCCACAAGTTCTGTGGCAATAGGGCAGACGAATATAAATGCCGGTCAGGCTTCTGTTGTCATAGGAAACACCAATAACGTATCGGTTCCTGCCATAAACTCTGTTACAATAGGTTTTGGAAATATAGTTGCAGCGACCGGATCTTTTGTATATGGAAATTCAAACCTTAGTGTAAATGCTAATGAATCATTTATCCTTGGGCGTTCAAACGAATCTGTGGCAGGAGCTACCAGAGCCACTGTATTGGGAGCTAGCAACAAGATAGGAGGTGGTGTCTATAACACTGCCATAGGATTTTCAAACGAGTCTTTAGCGGGAAGCAGCTATTCCAATATGTTAGGAAGAGCTAACAAGGTAGAAGGCCTTAGTAACGTTGCTGTCGGCACCGGTCTTACAGCATCCAGCGCATATTCTACGGCAATGGGACTATATAATACGATTGAAACTTCACCGGAGCTTGGGGGTTTTGCGGACAATACAAAAAGGCTTTTTGTAGTGGGGAACGGCACCTCTTTGGATAAAAGTGATGCATTGACCATATTGAGAAACGGTAAAATCGGAATTGATATCGACAATTTTGAAAACACCACAAGCACTGCAATGCTGCAAGTAAACGGCGACATTAATATGGTGCCCAAAACAGCAACTTCCACCTGTAATAGTTCCAATGAAGGATCCATCCAGTACATCAAAGCAGATGCTGCAAACGGTAAATTTCAGGGATGTAAACAGACTGCAGGTGTTTTTGATTGGGCAGATCTTCATTAAGAACCTATTCATTTATCTATGGATTTCAAAAATATTCATATCGGACAAATGATTGAAACCAGAGTTACAGAAATCGCGATAGACCTATACCGCATTTGTAATTTTATGAAATGCACGGAGGAAGAAATTCTGGAAATGTATTCTTCTGGATCACAGGACACAGACATTTTATTAAGGTGGAGCAAACTTCTGGAATATGATTTTTTCAGGATTTATACTCAGCATCTGATACTCTTTGCACCGCCTTCAGCAAACGAAAAAATAAAAAAACAAAAAACACAGCTTCCCCAGTTTCGCAAAAGTATCTATACCAAAGAAGTCATCAACTTTATTCTGGAACAAATAAAATCCGGAGAAATGACCAAAAATGAGGTTATAGAAAGGTACAGAATCCCTAAAACCACACTTTACAAATGGATGGATAAATATGCAAAATGAAAAAATTAAGCACAATTAATTTTTTAAAGTTAAAAGGAAATACCCGGAAAGAAGTTATAGATATGCTTGGAGAAAATTATCATCCCAAATCAGATAAAGATATCCTGATTTATCTTGTTTATAAAACCTGGTTGAATCATAGAGGAAGAGTGCTGTGTATAGAATTTAACAAAGAAGGACGAGCTGATACTATTTTTTTAATAAAAAATCATGTCTTCAAATAACACACGCCCTGATTACAAAGCCATTTATAAAGAGATTCTGCGCCGGAAGTTTCCGGGAAAAATGGCAGAATGCCAATCTTTTTTGGAAAAAGATCATCTATCGGCAATAGACATTCTTCATCTCAATGAAAAAATCTTCGGAATTCCCGATAAAAAAACATTTGCTACTTCCCAAAAGCACAGGTCTTATTCCAGATCAGATATCATAGAGATTTTAGATTATCAAAAAAAGCACAAGCTCAACAATAGCCAATTGGCAAACCATTTCAAACTGAGCCGAAACTCTGTTGCGAAATGGAAGAAAATATTCTTGGTTTAATAAAGGGGGGTTCTTGACCTCCTTTTTTGTGATATGAATCAAAATTTTAGATCTTAAATCTTGCAGGATTAACGAAAAATCCGTTTCATAAAATATTGCTATTTTTGTTTTACGTTATCGCAAAATAAATTTTGAAAATTTTAAATGAAATAGAATAAAACATATATGAAACTACTCGAAGGAAAAGTTGCCATTATCACAGGAGCAACAAGAGGAATCGGAAAAGGAATTGCAGAAGTTTTTGCGAAAGAAGGAGCGAAGATTGCGTTCACTTATGCTGGTTCTGTGGACAAAGCAAAAGAATTAGAATCCGAATTAAGTAAAGTCACGCAAATCAAAGGTTATCAATCTGATGCGTCTGATTATGATGCAGCACAAAAATTAGTAGATGATGTTTTGGCGGAATTCGGGCAAATCGATATTTTGGTAAATAACGCCGGAATTACAAGAGATAATCTGATGCTCAGAATGTCCAAAGAAGATTGGGACACGATTATCAAAGTCAATCTGGATTCCGTTTTCAATCTTACGAAAGCCGCAATCAAACCGATGATGAAAGCAAAATCTGGTTCTATAATCAATATGACTTCCGTTGTCGGCGTGAAAGGAAATGCAGGACAGGCAAATTATGCAGCTTCCAAAGCAGGAGTTATCGGTTTCACAAAATCTATCGCACTGGAATTAGGTTCGAGAAATATCCGTTGCAACGCAATTGCTCCAGGATTCATCGAAACGGAAATGACCGCCGCTTTAGACGAAAAAACCGTTCAAGGTTGGAGAGATGCGATTCCTTTGAAAAGAGGCGGACAACCGGAAGATGTTGCTAATGCATGTGTTTTTCTGGGAAGCGAAATGTCGTCTTATATTTCCGGGCAGGTTCTGAACGTAGATGGCGGAATGCTCACCTAAAATGAAAACCGCCCAAAAACTCCTTTTTTTTCTATCGGTTATTGTTTTTATCAGTTTGCTTTATATTTCAATGTTTAATGTTTTCCAAACCGATGATTACATTTATTCTGCACAAAGCCGCGATTTGGGATTTTGGCAATCGGCAGCAGATTTGTATAAAAATTGGGGAGGTCGGTATTTTTCCAATACGCTGCTTTGTATTCTTCCCGCAGGAAATACTTCATTTAATTGGCTTCCGAAAATCTATCCGGTTTTATTGTGGTCGATTTTTATCTTCTCAGTTTTTCTCAATTTCAGGGAATATTTCAAAATGCCGGTTAAAGAATGTTTTGTAAAAGCGTTCATTTTTTTCTTGTTTTATACTGCTGTTTTAAGCAGTATTTCAGAACATTATTTTTGGCTTTGTGCAACCACCACGCATTATCTTCCAGTTATTTTTTTCTCATTTTATATTTTATTATTGAGCAAAAATCAGCAGCAGAAAACGGTGAGTTTTCCGGTAGTTCTATTAACTGGTTTAATGATTGGGAGCAACGAAATTCTCGGCTTTTGTGTTTTTTTCGTTTCGGGAATATTGGCATTAAAAATTAAATCAAAAGCAAAAAAAATAGAATTTTTGATCGTAATTATTTGTCTTGTTGCGAGTTATGCTGCACCAGGAAATTTTGTAAGAGCCGGAACTTATGAGAAAGGATTGCTTTATCGTATATTTGCTATTCCGGCAATCGGCGGAATTAATTTTCTGTACCTTTTATTAAAGACACTTCCGCTGATTCCTATATTAATGGTTGTTTTCTGTGAAGAACTCCAACAGATTAATTCACGGCTGCCTTCAAAAGAATTCAGAATAATCTTTGTTTTTTTGCTGTCGCTTTTTTTGCTGTCGGGTGTTCTACTCTTGCTTCTGAATTACCGTGCGCTGGAAACCGCGGGATTTTTTACGCTTTTGTTAATGTCTTTAATACTGTTTAGATATTGCAAAAACCTAAAAAACTTTTGGGCAGTAAGTGTTGTGTTTTTGCTTTTACCACCGATAAATCTTTTCACGTTCAAAGAAAAAAATATGCAGTTGAATTATAATGTATTCAAGATTGTAGATGAAGCGGTTTTTTCTCCATTGAAAGAATATGAACAGGAAATCAAAAAACGCCATCAAAAACTTTCTTCCTGCAGGTCTGAAACAATAGAATTAGAGCCGGTAAAAGCCGTTCCGAAAGTGCTCTATTTTGAAGAACCGGGAACAAAAACCGACAGAAATTATATCAATCAACAGTTAGAGCGTTTTTATAAACTGAAATCGGTTTCTCTGAAAGAAGAATGACAAAACGTGATAAGAAACAAAATGTCAATTCGCATCAAAAGCGTCAAAAGCATCTTCAATGTGCGTTATCTGTAAATTTCCGGATTGGTCGGGAAGAACGGAAATAATATCAAAACGAACTTCTTTGCTGATGCTGTTTTCGCTCATGAAAAAATCGGCACACAACACAATAGACTTTATTTTCTTTTTGGTTACAGCTTCTTGCGGTTCAATAAGCGTATCGTAGCTTCTTGCTTTTACTTCTGCAATCACAATCAGATTTTCGTATTCAGCAATGATGTCAATTTCATTTTTTTGAAAACGAAAATTCCTTGCCAGAATTTTATAATTTTTTTTATCCAAAAAATCCGTAGCCAGATCTTCCGCCAATTTTCCGAAATCATTGTGTTCTGCCATAGTTTTTTTGTTTAAAGTTTTTTAACCACAAAGAGAATAAAGGTTTCACGAGGAACACAACGGTTTTTAAAATTTCACCTCTGCTTTTTCGCGGGCTTTTATTTTCACATTTCCGCCGATAATCAACGGTCGATTATCAAAAATATGTCCATTCGGGAAACCGAAAACCGTTGGGAAATCATAATTTTTAATGCGTTGGAAAATTATTTCGTAAGCAAAAGAATCGAAACTTTCTTCGTATTCTTTGTTGTCGGTTTCGCTTCCCATATTGGTCATTCCGCCAATAATCAATCCTTTTATTTTTTTGAAAACTCCGGCTAAATCAAGGGAAATCAACATTCTGTCCAACGAGTAAAAACTTTCGCCGATGTCTTCAATAAATAAAATTTTGTCTTTAAAATCGAAAGAATATGGTGTTCCGAGAAGTGCATAAATAAGGGCTAAATTTCCACCAACTAAAATTCCTTCTGCATTTCCGGTTTTGTTAAATTGGCTTTTTTCAACTAAGTATTTCGGCGATTTTCCTTTTAAAATATTGAAAATCAAACCGTAACTTTCTTCGGTAACGCCGAAACTTGAGATTTTAATCGTTTGTCCGTGAATGGAAGCAAAGCCGTTTTTCAGCAAAAAACTTTGAATTACCGTATTATCAGAATATCCGATATACCATTTCGGATTTTTGCGAAATTTGGAAAGTTTCAGATGTCTTAATAAATGTTGGCAACCATAACCGCCTCTTGTTGCCCAAATTGCGGAAATTTCATCATTGTTCAACGCCCAATTCAAATCGAAAATTCTTTCTTTTTCAGTGCCGGAATAATTGTATCCGTTCTGGAATTTTCCTAAAACATATTTCCCGAAAACAGGATCATAACCTTCAGATTTTATCAGTTCTAAAGTAGATTGAAGTGCCGATTCTTCTACAAATCCTGCTGGAGAAATAACAGCAATTTTATCACCTTTTTTTAAGGATTTAGGGAAAATGATTTCTTTCATTTGCGGATTATTTTCTGTTCGGTTTTCTCGGCTTTTTCCAGTTTTTTATCGAACTGGTTAAACTTTTTGAAACTCTGTAAAAAGATAAAAATACTGAATCCTACCAGAATAAAACCGACCCCTCTTCTCACTTTATTGGCAATCTTTTCGGTAAGTTTGTCGTGGAACTGTTTTGCAAGCATAATTTTGAAAAAATCAATAATAAGATACGTTCCAACAACCAAAGACATATACAGAAGAAAATCAGCAGTTTCTGGATATCCGTTTCGCACGGAAATTACCGTAACTAGCCAAAATAGAACAACACCGATATTCAGCAGATTGAAGAAAAAACCATTGAGAAAAGTTCGGTAATAATTCTGGCTGATTATTTTTTCTTCTCCCGGTAAATGCATTTTGGTGCGCGAAACCATCATGTACACCGCATAAATGAAAATAATAAAAGCCGTGATTCTATAAAAACCGGGGTGTTTGTCGATGAGGTTTACCAAATCTGAACTCGCAAAATAAGCTGCTGAAATACACAAAATATCTGCGGTAATTACGCCCAAATCCAATGCTAAAGCGTGTCGTGGACCGCGGGAAAAACTTGTTTCTATTAGTAGAAAAAAAATAGGACCAATGAAAACCAAACTCAGCATTATTCCTAAACCTGCCGCAGAAAGTATGAGTTCTAACATATTCTA
>CAZHFE010000087.1:0-7621 GCA_964532055.1 uncultured Kaistella sp.
CAAGAAGATTGTGAAGTAGCCCTCTTTTAAAAACCCCCGAATCTGTGATTCGGGGGTTTTTAAAAATATAGATTTCAGGTTTCAAGTTACATCTTCCAAAATCTTAAATTCAAGCAAAAATATCTATCTTCGCTTCTGAAAAATTTCCACAGGTTTTGAGCGCGAAAGAAAAAGAATTTTCGGATTTAATTAAAGACAACCAAGGTCTCATCATCAAGGTTTCGCGGCTTTATACCCATTCTCCTGAAGATGAAGAAGATTTATTTCAGGAAATCGTGTTACAACTTTGGCGTTCCTACGACTCATTCAAAGGGCAGAGTAAAATCTCAACGTGGATGTACCGTGTTGCACTGAACACTGCAATCACACTTTTCCGCAAAAAATCTAAGTCGCTGCAAACCGATGAACTACAAGATTTTCACGCTAAAAATCTGATGGAAGACGACCAGGAAAAACAGCAGCAGATTTCTAAACTTTATCAAGTAATTAAAATGCTGCCCAATGTGGAACGTGCGATTGTAACGATGTATCTCGATGATTTGCCGTATAAAGATATTGCAGAAAACTTGGGTATCACCGAAGTTAATGCAAGAGTAAAAATGAACCGGCTGAAAAAAACCCTAAAAGAACTCATGGAAAAACATGGCTGATTTTGATTTGAATAACTTGAAAAAAACTTGGCAGGAACAAACTGTTGCGCCAAAATATGACAGCAGAGAAATAGAAAGCATGCTGAACAAATCTTCACGGAATTACGTGAAATATATTTTGTGGATAAGCATTGCCGAATTTCTGCTAATTTTGGTCATGAACTGCTATTATACTTTCATAGAAAACGATGCAGAACGTTTTCTGAGCATTTTGGAGCGGCTCGGTGTAAAAAGCACACTGAATCTGAAATCGGGATTCACCACACTCTACTTAATGCTGAAACTCATCAGTTCTTTGCTAATAGGAGTTTTCGTGATTTTATTTTACAGAAACTACAAAAAAATAAAAGTAGAATCTAACCTTAAAAATCTTATCGGACAAATCATTAAATTTAAACGAACAGTGAATATTTTCATTTTGGCGAATATTTCACTTTTGATCATTTTTTCGGCTGCACTTTCTATTTTCATTTTCAAAGTTTTGGGAACGCAACATATCGAATTAGAACACTATACACTTACCGGATTGATTGTGGGATTGGTGATGATGACACTGATTAGTGTTATTCTGATTTGGATTTATTACCGCATTTTCTACGGAATTATTATCAAACGGCTCGGTAAAAATCTACTGGAACTGCAAAAAATTGATGAGGGAAATTAAGAAACCAATAAACTGCAACCGCGAATATCAGAATGGTCGATTCTTCCCAAAACCTGAAATTTGTTTTTTGTGATTTTGTGTGTTGTGTTTTCGTGATTCTGAAAAATAATCCTTCCTAAGTCCTGCGTTGCGATAAAGGAACAGGAATATTTGTTTGCCAAATCAATAATATTAATCGCACCATTTTTCTCCTGTTCTACATAAGAAAACGGGTCTTCTGCGTTTCGTACCAAAATCCGCATCCAATTCGGAGTTTCGTAAATATTTTGTCCTAAAGAATATGCTTGTGAAAGCAATTCCGTCATAGAATATTCGGAGTAAATTTTTTCGGTTTTAAAGCCGTTTTGTAAAATTTTCAGCAGCTCATCTTTTGTCATTTCTTCTTTTCTACCTTTCATTCCGCCGGTTTCGATTACTGTGAGTTGATGTGATGATGTGATAATGTGATGATTTGCTTCCAAGAAATAGAGAAAGTCTAATAAAGCAAATGAAACTCCGAAAAGAAGAACTTTTTTGTCATTTAAATTTTGAAGCAAATCGAACAGATCCCGATGATTGTAAAGGAAATATCCGTTTTCAGATTTTCCCGATTTTTTCATCAAGAAATCGACCATATAAATCAGTGAAGAATGCAGGTTTTCAGAATAATTTGGCAAAAGTCCGAGAAAAATATAATCTTCGGGTTTTCCGATAAATTGCTGAAAACTTCTGTAAATACTTTCTTCATACAAAGTAAAATCGGCAATATAATGTTTGGAACGGTTCATTTGCATCGTTCCCGAACTTTGAAAATAATTTTCTGTGGTTTTGTTTTTATCTAAAATTTGATGATTTTTAAACATTTCTATCGGTAAAAAAGGAATATGTTCAATTGACAAAATTTCATCAGGATTGATATTGAGAAAATCGACAAACTTTCTGTAAATCTCAACATTTTCGTACTGGTGATAGAATGTCTCCAGACATTGATTTTTAAAATCTTCTTCGGTTTTTATGTTGAAAATGTTATTCATTCTCAAAAGTTCTCAGTTCAAATTTTTCTCCATCAAAAATCCCATAAGTAAAATAAGAAATCCAATCGCCGAGATTGATGTATTTCGCTGATTTTTCATCGGTTTTTAAATCTAAAATCATAGGAAGATGACGATGACCGTAAATAAAATAATTGATGTTTTCGGTTTTTAGTTTTTCTTTGGAATACAAAATCAAAAATTCTTTGTCTTCACCGAGAAATTCTTTGTCTTCTTCACCAGAAATCATTTTATTTTTTTGCGAAAAATAAAGAGCTACTTTCATCGCAATATCAGGATGAAGCCATTTAAAAAACCATTGTGCAACAGGATTGGTAAAGAGTTTCTTCATTCTTTTGTATCCTTTATCACCAGGACCAAGTCCGTCTCCATGTGCAAGGAGAAAGTTTCTTCCGTTGATTTCGTAGTATTTTTTTTCAAAATACACGGGAATTCCCAACTCTTCCTCGAAATAATTTTTCATCCACAAATCATGATTTCCTACGAAAAAATAAATGTCAATTCCCGAATCTTTCAATTCAGCAATTTTCCCCAAAACACGTATAAAACCTTTCGGAACAACATGTTTCCATTCATGCCAGAAATCGAATAAATCCCCCATTAAAAAAAGAATTTGGGCATCAGATTTTATGGAATCAAGCCAACGGATAAATTTGTCTTCTCGAATTTTGCTTTCCGCAACACTCGGTGCTCCGAAATGTTGGTCGGAAGCGAAGTAGATTTTTTTATTTTGTTGTAAATTTATTTTCATTTCTAATTGAACCACAAAAGGCACAAAGGTTTTTCACAAAGGACACAATAATTTTCAAATTACTACATTCTCAAATTTTCAAATTAATTCTCATCTGCAAACCATTCTCCGTAAGAAGTTTCAGTTTCATGAAGTTTCAGATAAGCCAAAGAAACATCTTTCGGAAGTCGGTTTTTGATTTTTGAGGCGATTTCGTAGAGCATATTTTCGCAGGTCGGCTGAAAATTGCAGAAAATCACTTTGTGTCCTTTATTTTCCATATCTTTTCCCAATTCCAGATGAGGCGAATTTCCGTTGATTAACACTGCATGATCCCAAATATTTACGATTTCCTCTTTCGCAATTTTTTTGATGTCGCCAAAATCTACTACCATTCCGTTTTTCGGATTTTCCAAATCATCAATCGGAGTTCCTTTTACGGTTACAAAAAGTTTGTAAGAATGTCCGTGTATATTTTTGCATTTCCCATCATAATTATAGAGAACATGAGCGGTTTCAAAGGTAAAAATCTTGGTAATGCGTATCATTTTGCAAAGATACTAAATTGGTCGGAAGATGGAAGCCGCAACTACACCCACTCAAAAAAAACTTCCACTTACCATCTCCCGAATTCTTACAAAAAAACTATCTTTACTCTATGTTTTTGGATTTGCTTTTCCCGAACCGTTGTATTTCCTGCGAAAGAATCATCACTTCCGAAGAGATTGTTTGTGCACTGTGTTTCAATCAAATACATTTTACTCATCATGATTTTTTAAAGGAAAATTCGTTGAAAGAACAATGCAGGTTGCTTTTTCCGGTGCAAAATGCTTTTGCATTGATGCAGTTTGAAAAAGAAAGTATGAGCAGAAAAATCATTCATCAATTGAAATATGCTCATCGCGAAAAACTCGGCGGAATTATTGCAAAGTGGGCTTTAGAAAGAATTAACTTCGGAAACGAAACTCCGGATTTGATTACCGCAATACCGCTTCACCCTAAAAAACTAAAAGAAAGAGGTTATAACCAGCTTCATCTTTTTGCGAAAACTTTATCTGAAAATCTCGGGGTTATTGCTGATTTTAATTTTCTGAAAAAAAACGAACACAAAAAAGCACAGGCGAAAAAAAGCAAAAAAGACAGAAAGCAAACCGAAAATATTTTCTCGATGAACAGTGCTGTTTCTCATCAACATATCCTGATTATTGATGATGTTTTCACTACCGGAAACACTTTGTCTTCTGCAGCTTGGGAAATTCTGAAAAATCCCGGAAACAGAATTTCGGTACTAGTAATGGCACTTGACAAATAAGCGTTTTATGCTTTTTTTACAAATTCAGATTTCAGTGCCATAGAACCGAACCCGTCGATTTTGCAGTCGATATTATGGTCAGAATCTGGTCTTAATCTGATGTTTCTTACTTTCGTTCCTGCTTTTACCGGTTTTGGCGCACCTTTTACAGGCAAATCTTTAATCACTACTACAGAATCTCCGTTTTGCAGCTCGTTTCCGTTGCTGTCGAAAATTTTGTCTTCATTCCCTGCTTCTTCCGGATTCCATTCATGGAAACATTGGCTGCAAACCATCATATTATCCTGCTCATAAGTATATTCGGAACTGCATTTCGGGCATATTATCGTGTCGCTCATTTTTTTTTATTTTTTGCAAAGGTAAAGATTTTTGAAGTGCTGTATTTTATTCTCTGATTTTAATAGTTCTGAAATGAAATTTTGAATCATCTAATTTCTTAATCTTTTAATCCTTAACTTTGCACCATGGAACTCATTCACCGCAATCTTCTCATCGGAATTCACGATTCATTACAGGAAACTTTTTTTGAAAAAAACAAATACGCAGACAAAGTCATCGAGCGGCTTTTGAAAGCTCACAAAAAATGGGGAAGCCAAGACAGAGCAGTGGTTTCCGAAATTTTTTACAATATTATCCGTTGGAAAAAACGGCTGGAATATTATATGGGAGAAGGCATAAAACCCACTAATATTTATAAACTAATTTTGGCATATTGTCTTTGGAGCAAAACCCATTACAAAAAATTTGAAGAATTTGACGGAATTAAAATTGCCGATATTCTTACCAAACTGAAAAAAAATACCGTTCCCACAAAAGCTATTGAATATTCCATTCCCGATTGGCTCGCCGAAACTTTAGAAAAAGAACTTGGTTCAAAATGGGAAAAAGAAATGGAAGCATTGAATGAACAAGCACCTGTAATTCTTCGTGCAAATACTTTGAAAACCACTACAAAAGAACTTATTTCTGACCTGAAAGATGAAAATGTAGAATGTTTCGCCATTCAGAATTATCCTGATGCGGTACAACTTCAAGAAAAAAAGAATGTGTTTCTTACTTCCGCTTTCAAAGACGGTTTATTTGAAGTTCAAGATGCATCTTCGCAAAAAATCGGTGAGTTTCTGGACGTGAAAGAAGGACAAAGAGTTGTAGATGTTTGTGCAGGAGCAGGAGGAAAAACACTTCATTTAGCGGCTTTAATGAAAAATAAAGGACAAATCATTGCCCTCGATATTTTTGAATGGAAACTGGCAGAACTGAAACGCAGAGCAAAAAGAGCCGGTGCTCACAATATTGAAACACGCATGATTGCTGACAATAAAGTGATTAAAAGATTATACGAAAAAGCCGACCGTCTTTTGATTGACGCACCGTGTTCCGGTTTGGGAGTGCTGAAAAGAAACCCGGATTCTAAATGGAAAATAGATGCCGATTTTATTGAAAGAATCAAAAAAGAGCAGCAACAAATTTTGCAAGATTATTCTAAGATTCTGAAAAAAGGCGGAAAAATGATTTATGCAACCTGCTCTATTCTTCCGTCTGAAAATGATAAACAGGTAGAAATCTTCTTGAAAAACAACCCCGATTTCAAATTACTGAAAGACGGAAAAATAATGCCGAGTACAGGTTACGATGGATTTTATATGGCTTTAATAGAAAGAAAGCAATAATCTAAAACCACGTTTTTTTATTCCGTATATAGGTTTCGTCAAATTGCTGATCGCTCATTGTGAGATAAATAATTCCCTCGATGAAAGGAACAACTGATGCAATACCACAGGTTACGATATTTAAAACGATTTGAATAATTCCCTCATTGGTATAACCGAGGTAGAATTTATTTGCCCCGAAAGTTCCGAGCAAAATCCCCAAAAGTCCTGCTGCAAGTTTTTTTTCTGAATGATAATTGTTGTAGCCGGAGTTTTGCTGCTGTTGATTTCCGGGATTGTTGTAGCCGTAGGTTTCCATAATTATTGTATGATGATTGTATAAAAAATCAGTCGAACATTTCTAAAAATTGTTACATATCTCGGTTTAATTTCCCCATGTAAAACAATCCGAAGCATTTTTGATTTTCTTCCAAACCGAGAAATTCTCCGAGATGATTAATCATTCCCGGTGTACTCCAATAACAGCCGATTTGGTTTGCAGTACAGGTAAGATACATATTCTGCACCGCCATTGCTGTTGCAGCAATTTCTTCCCATTCAGGAACTAAACCGCTAAAATTCACCGAAATGGTAATGACGATATCTGTTTTAGAAATTTTATTGGAAATATCCTGATATTTTTTTTCGAGGAAAACTTCGGGCGGTGTTATTGTTTTGTAGATTTCTGCGAGTTTTTTGCCCAGTTCAGATTTTTCTTCTCCCCGAAAAACTTTAAATCTCCATGGTTTTGTTCTTTTATGATTTGGTGCAAAATTGGCAGAGTTCAGAATTTCGTTTAATACCTCATCTTCTATCTTTTCACCGGAATAATCTCTCGGAAAACTGCTTCTTCTGCTTTCTATAATTTGTTTTAAAGTGTCTTTCATTGTTCGGGTTTCAAATTATTCAACATTTCGTATTTCTCACTTTGTAATTCTTACTTCAACAACTTCTGTCTCACCGCTTCATATAGAATTGCTCCACACGCAACGGAAACATTAAGAGACTGCGTTTTTCCCTCGATTGGAAGTTTTATTTTTTCATCGGAATGATGCAGCACTTCTTTGGAAATTCCCGTTTCTTCATTTCCCATCACGATTGCACACGGTTCGGTAAAATCTGCATCATAGATTAATTTTTGTGCTTTTTCTGTTGCCGAATACACACGAACTCCAGATTGCTGAAGAAAATCTACAACATGGGCAAGATTTTTTTCTTTACAAATTTTAATGTTATAAATTGCTCCTGCCGAAGTTTTTATCGCATCTGAATTTATTGGTGACGCTCCTTTTTCGGGAATAATTACAGCATCAATTCCTGTACATTCCGCTGTTCTACAAATCGCACCGAAATTCCGAACATCAGTCAATCGGTCAAGAATTAAAAGAAAAGGGGTTTTTCCTTCTTCAAAGATTTGGGGCAAAATATCTTCAACTTTATAAAACGGAACGTCGGAAATAAAGCAAACTACACCTTGATGATTTTTGCGTGTAAAACGGTTCAGTTTTTCCACCGGAACATAGTTCGGACGGATTTTGTGTTTTGCCAAAAGTGTTTTCAGTTCGGCATAAATCTGTCCCTGCAA
>CAZHFE010000088.1:0-7604 GCA_964532055.1 uncultured Kaistella sp.
GAAATACACAGGGAGTAAGAGTTATCAATCTGAAAAACAACGACGAGATTGCTGCGATTGCCAAAGTGGAAATGGATAAAGATGTGGAAGAAGAAGTAGAAAATGAAGATCTGAATGCTGAAGCAGAACTTTCTGAAAATCCCGAAAATCCTGTAAATGAAGCAGAAAGTAAAGAAGTGAATAACGAACAAGAAGAATCTGATGAAGATTCCGAAGAATAATTTTTTAAACTAACACTTTTAATTAAAATATTATGAAAAAAGTATTATTAAGCATAGCGGTAGTTTCTATGACTTTCGCTTTTGCACAGAAAAAAGAAATCGCAGCAGCTGTAAAAGCGATTGATGCGGGAGATATTTCCACTGCGAATGCCCAGATTTCCGCAGCAGAATCTGCATTGGGCGGAAAAACACAATTATTAGAACCATCACTTTTGGAACAGTATTATTATGCAAAAGGTTTAGGTTTGTTAAAATCTGGAAAAACTGCGGAAGGAGCTGCATTTCTCGCTAAAATGAGCGATTTGGGAAAATCTAAAATCTACACCGGAAAAGACGATTCCAAAAACAGAGTTTATTACGTAGGAAAAGCAGCAGCAGATGCGTCGGGAATTGCAGGACTGAAAGAAGAAACGTATAGTCTCACCTTATCGGATAAAATTGCAGGTTCATTAGAGCCAGTGATACAATCGACCAATAAAGCCGCTCTTGATGCATACAACAACAAAAACTATGAAGTTGCCGCAGTGAAATTTTCCGAAGTGTACAACTTACTGAAAGCAGCAGGACAAGACAATAAAAAACTCTTGTATTATTCTGGGTTGAATTATGCACTTGCCGATAAAAAACCGGAAGCAATTCAGGTTTATAATGAATTAATCAATTCAAGATATACTGGTGTTGAAACTACTTATACCGCAAAAAATAAAAAAACCGGCGAAATAGAACCATTAGCCAAAAATACTTGGGAATTGTACAAAAAAATGGGAGAATCGGCTGATTATAATAATTTCAGAACAGAAACCACCAAAAGTGCAGAACATGAATTTTATGAAACCAATGCTGCTTTATTGCTTGATTCTGAACGAAATGATGAGGCACTCGCTTTGATTGAAAAAGGATTAAAAAAATTTCCGAACAATGCTAAATTATCAGAATTGCAGGGATTGGCTTATTACAAAAGCGGAAAAACCGACGAATTTGCCAACAATTTAAGAGCGCAAATAGCGCAAAACCCGACCGATGCTAATAACTGGTACAATTTGGGCGTGATTCTCGGTAAAAATCCTGCTACAGAAAAAGAAGCGGTAGATGCCTATCAAAAAGCGGTAGAACTGAAACCCGATTTAGCACTGGCTTATCAAAACCTCACCAATCTTACAATGGGTGATGACGGTAAAGCAATAGATGATTACAACGCTGCAAAAAAAGCGGGAAAAACAGAAGCAGCAGCCAAAATTCTTGAAGCAAGAAGAACAAGACTTGCTGCAACATTACCTTATGCAGAAAAATGGTATCAGTATGATCAAGATAATATTGATGCTGTGATTTTATTGAAAGGTCTTTACCAGTCGAGCAAAAATGAAGCAAAATATCAGGAGTTCAAAGCAAAAGAAGCTGCAATGAGTACAAAAGGAAAATAAGCAGAATAATTTTCCCAAATATAAAAGCATACTGAAATCATTTCAGTATGCTTTTATTTAAAAGTTATCAAAATCTTCGTAAATTCACACAAAATTTAGAATTATGACAACACCGGAAAAAATATCGGCACTCCGTACAAATATGCAAGAGAAAAATATCAACGCTTTTATCATATTTTCTGCTGATCCTCACATGAGCGAATATCTGCCTAAAGAGTGGCAGGAAAGAAAGTGGATTACAGGATTTACAGGTTCTGCCGGATTTGCCGTTTTTACCAAAGATAAAGCAGGATTGTGGACAGATGGACGATATTTCGTACAAGCTGCCGCAGAACTGAAAGATTCCGGAATTGAACTCATGAAAATGGGAGAGGAAGGAACTCCAGATTATATTGACTGGATTATTTCACAAACACCTTCCGGCGGAAAAGTAGCGCTAAATGCTGTTGCAACTTCTAATGCAAATTGGGAAGAGCTACAAAATAAACTCAAAAACAAAAATATTGAACTTGTCGATTTGCCTTTATTGAAGGAAATCTGGACGGAAAGAAATCCGAATCCCGTTAAAAATCCCGTGTTTGTTCATTCAGTAGAAAGAGCAGGAAAATCTGTTTCAGAGAAACTATCGGCAATCCGTAGGAAAATGGACGAAAAAGGAGCAACTGCGCATATCATCGCAAGTTTAGATGATGTTGCATGGACTTTGAATCTACGAGGAAGCGATGTGGAAGCAAACCCTGTTTTTCTGGGATATATCGTTCTTACAAAAAACGATGCCTTACTTTTTGTAGATATGGAAAAGTTGAATGATGATGCTAAAAAGCAGATGAACGAATCCAACGTAAAAATAATGCCATATGAAGAATTTTTCCCATATCTCCGAAATCTGAAAAATGAAAAAATACTGATTTCACCGAACAGCAACCAACTTATTTTTGAAATATTAAAGGAAAGCAACACCTTTATAAAAGCACCTGTTCCGGGAAATCTGATGAAAGCACAGAAAAACGAAGCCGAATTGGCAGGATTTAGAACGGTGATGGAAAGAGATGGCGTTGCAATGGTCAACTTTCTGTATTGGCTTACTCACAACGTAGGAAAAGAACCGATGACAGAATATTCCATTGGAGAAAAACTTCGCGGTTTCCGTGCAGAACAGGAAAATTTCGTAGGAGAAAGTTTCGGAAGCATTGTCGGATATTTAGATAATGGTGCCATTATGCATTATTCCGCACCGAAAGAGGGCAGTAAAGAAGTAACCAATTCAGGAACGATTCTCATAGATTCAGGAGGACAATATCTCGAAGGAACGACCGATATTACCAGAACTTTGGCTTTAGATAATGATGTTTCCGATGAGTTTAAAACTAATTACACGTTGGTTTTGCAGGGAATGATTCGTCTTTCGATGGTGAAGTTTCCGAAAGGAACTCGAGGTGTACAGTTAGATGCTTTTGCGAGATTGCCGCTTTGGAACTACGGAAAAGATTACAATCACGGAACAGGACACGGTGTCGGAAGTTTTATGAATGTACACGAAGGTCCGCAAAACATCAGAAAAGATATGAATCCGCAGGAATTGCTTCCGGGAATGGTTGTTTCTAATGAACCGGGATTTTATCTTGATTATCATTACGGAATCCGTTTAGAAAATTTAATTGCCGTGCGTGAAGTTGAAAAAACAAATTTCGGACAGTTCTATGATTTTGAAACTTTAACGTTTTGTCCATTTTCAAAAGATTTAATTAAAAAAGAAATGCTTTTGGAAAATGAAATTAATTGGCTTAATAATTATCATACAATCTGTAATGAAAAAATCGGAAAACATCTTTCAGCAGAAGTAAAAACCTGGTTTGAAACTTTGATAAGTCCACTGTAAAATTTTGATTTTAAATTTAACCTCGTAAATTTCAATAGTTTATGAGGTTTTTTTATTAATTTTGGAAGGATTAACTAAAATTTAAAAACGATGAAAAATTATTTGTTTTTTATTTTCACTTTTTCGTTGTGTTCTATGGCGTTTTCTCAAAATCTTCGTCCGATTCCTCAAAAGGTGAAAAACTATCAACAGTCCGGAAAAACATTCTCAAAGTATGAATTATTTTCCGCTTCTGCTTCTTCCAACAAAAAAATTAATTACGAAAGAGCAGCGAAAGACATTACCGTATTGCAGTTGAAACAAACAGAACTGCAAAAAATTGTAGCAAATCAACCGGCTGCATTAGAAATGACTTTTCCCTATGAAGGAAGCTCAATTACCGTACAACTAATAAAAAACAATATTTTTGCAGAAGGTTTTTCTGTAAACACAAGTGAGGGAAAGCTCAATTATCAATCGGGAGTTTATTATCAAGGAATTGTAAAAGGTGATGAAAAATCAGTTGTGGCATTCAGTTTCTTCAATGATGATGTGGTGGGTATTGCTTCTCAGGAAAACACAGGAAACATTGTTTTGGGAAAAGTAAAAAATTCGGAAGATTTTGTTTCTTATAATGATGCCAAACTTACCAAAGCAAACTCGTCTATCTGCGGATTTGATGAATTGGCAGAAAACCAGAAAGATAATATTTCGTTTAAACCAGAAATGCTGAACGGAAGCAGAGCTACAACCAATTGTGTGCGAGTTTATTATGAAATATGCAGAGCGGTCTATCAACAAAATAACTCCAATTCCACTACAACAACTAACTGGATAACTGCTGTTCATAACAATATAGCAACACTCTATTCCAATGATGGAATTTCTACGGCAATCAGTCAGATTGTTATCTGGACGACTCCCGATCCATATACCGGTTCTTATAGTCAAAATCTTTATGCTTTCCGAAATATCAGGACGACTTTCAACGGGGATTTGGCGCATCTGATTAATTATCCATCCACAACATCTGTTGCATATCTTAATTCTCTGTGTTCTTCTAATCGTTATGCTTATTCGGGAATTGACAACAATTATCAGAATGTTCCGGTATATTCTTGGACAATCGGTGCAATGACACACGAAATGGGACACAGTCTGGGTTCTCCTCATACACATGGATGTTACTGGAACGGAAACAATACCGCAATTGACGGTTGCGGACCTGCTGCAGGATATGGTGAAGGTTGCAACGGAGTAATTCCTTCCAACGGAGGAACAATTATGAGTTATTGTCATCTATTATCCACAGGAATTAATTTTACCAAAGGATTTGGTGATCAACCGGCAGCATTAATCAGAAATACGGTAGATTCCAAAGGTTGTCTGGGAAAAGATTGTATAACATCTTGTTCGATGTCGGTTACTAATCTTTCATATTCAAACCTTACCGCAAATTCTGTAACAATCACTTTTACGGATAACGAGAACTCGAACTGGAAGTATAAAGTAATCAAATATGATGGGACTTTGGTTACATCAGGTACAACTTCCTCAAAAACGATTAATCTTACCGGTCTTTCGGAAGGAACCTATTATAAAGTCTTTATCGGAACCGATTGCTCCGGACCGAACGCTTATCTGTCAGAAATATTGTTTTTAACAGATGCCAACTGGTGTTCGGGAGTTCCGTTTACGGATACCGGTGGAGAATCAGGATACTATGGTGGAAATCAGGAAATCATTAAAACATTTTATCCTTCAAATCCGGCCACGCAAAAACTTAAAATGACTTTTAACCAGTTTGATATCGAACCTGTGGACGGAGATACCGGAGAAGTATATGATTATATGACTATCTATGATGGAACTAGTACTTCTTCTCCTGTTTTTCCGGGAGCGAATCAGATGACGGGGAACTCCATACCGGGACCATTTACAGCGACTAATGCACAAGGAGCAATAACTGTCAAGTTTTTTTCCGATGGTGGTCTTGAACTTCCGGGTTGGAAAGCCACATTCAGTTGTCTGATTTTAGGAACGAGTGAAAATCTTCTGAAAGAGAATATTACCGTTTTTCCAAATCCTACGAAAGGACAGGTGAAAATAACATCTTCAGATACTATTCTTTCCTGCCGAATTGCTGATATTTCAGGAAAAAACATAAGACAACACTCAAAACTGAATACGAATAATTATACGATTGACTTGTCCGGAAATCCGAAAGGAGTCTATATGATTACCATCGTAACAGATAAAGAAACAATTACCAAGAAAGTGATTAAAGAGTAAAACTTAAAATCTCTTTAGTAGAAAATAAAGCCTCAAAGATTATTATAATCTTTGAGGTTTTTTTATATTTATTAATCCTGATTAAGCGGTAAACTCAAGGTTGAATTTCCTTTTTTAAGTTATATTTGTAGAAATTTACGACTTCATGACCAAAAGCATTATCAAAGGAATAGGACATTATGTTCCTGAAAATATAGTAACCAACGATGATTTGTCGAAACTGATGAACACCAATGACGAGTGGATTACTGAAAGAACAGGAATCAAAGAGCGTCATCACCGCAAAAACCGAAATGATTCTCAGGAAACTTCTGCTTATCTGGGTTTCAAGGCAGCAGAAATCGCCATTAAAAATGCAGGATTAACCTCAAAAGATATTGACTACATTATTTTTGCAACACTTTCACCAGATTATTATTTTCCCGGATGCGGCGTTTTGGTGCAGGAAATGCTTGGCTGCGAAACCATCGGTGCGCTTGATGTGAGAAACCAGTGTTCTGGTTTTGTTTATGGAATGAGCGTTGCCAATGCTTTCATCAAATCGAATACCTATAAAAATATTTTGGTCATCGGTGCGGAAATTCATTCTTTCGGACTGGATTTTTCAGATGCAGGTAGAGGTGTTTCCGTGATTTTTGGTGATGGAGCAGGAGCAATAGTTTTGTCTGCAACTGCTGATGAAAACGCAGGTGATATTCTATCTGTCAACATGCATTCCGAAGGGAAATATGCCGATGAACTCTGCACGAAATTTCCCGGTTCAAAATTCGGTTGGAGCGACAGAATGAGACGCGAACCGGAAAACGTAACCGAGGCGGAAGTTTATCCTGTAATGAACGGAAATTTCGTCTTCAAACATGCCGTAACAAGATTTCCCGAAACAATGGAAGAAGCTCTGAAATCGGCGGGGAAAGCTGTGGAAGATTTAGATATGTTTATTCCGCACCAAGCAAATCTGCGGATTGCCCAATTTGTGCAGCAGCGATTTGGGTTGCCCGATGAAAAAGTGTTCAACAATATCCAAAAATACGGAAACACTACAGCAGCTTCTATCCCGATTGCTTTGAGTGAAGCTATTGAACAAGGAAAAATAAAGCGTGGCGATTTGGTTCTACTTTCTGCATTTGGAAGCGGTTTTACCTGGGGTTCTGTTTTGTTTGAATATTAAAATAGTTACAATAAAAAACTCCGCTTCTATTACAGAAGCGGAGTTTTTATTTTTAAATCTTGAATCTTGATTCTCAAATCTTGGTTCTCTTACAGATTCTCCAAAATAAAATTCGTCATCTTCTCATAAAGTTGAAGTCTGGTTTGTCCGCCATAGATTCCGTGATTTTTGTCGGGATATGCCATAAATTCGAATTGCTTTTTGTTCTGAATCAACGCTTCTGCAAACTCCATAGAGTTTTGGAAATGTACGTTGTCATCAGCAGTTCCGTGAATGAGGAGGAATTTCCCTTTCATCAGTTTTGCAAATTCTGTCGGCGAATTTTCGTCATAACCTTTCGGATTTTCCTGAGGAGTAGTCATAAATCTTTCGGTATAGATACTGTCATAATAACGCCAATTCGTAACTGGAGCAACTGCAATTCCTGCTTTGAAAACATCTGCTCCTTTTGTTAATGCCAAACTTGACATATAACCACCGTAACTCCACCCGAAAATCCCGATTCTGGATTTGTCGATATAACTTTGGTTTCCGAACCATTTTGCTGCTGCAATCTGGTCTTCAATCTCATATTTTCCTAAATTTTTATAGGTTACTTTTTTGAATTTTGTTCCTTTGTAACCCGTTCCGCGTCCGTCAACACA